>JADFZT010000046.1 GCA_015232395.1 Magnetococcales bacterium
TCAGCTCCCTGGATCCCCGCCTTCGCGGGGATGACGAGTCAGGGAAGAGTGTCCAATTTTGAGATAGAACTGCTATATCAAGCTCAGGGTATCAAGCTCAGGGAAAAGGGCTGCACAGGGGAGAGAGTGCTCTGGAAAAAGTCATGCAGGGGGAAATCAGGAAGGGGGACGGCTCAAAAAAACATCTTCTCAAACAACGCAATACGGATAAAAACTCAGCGCTTGGGGGGATCAGCCACTTTGGCATAGAGCAGATGATGGGTACCACGGCCTGCTGCCAAACCCTTTTCCTGAAACCGGGTCTCGATCCACCCCTCCGGTTCCGGAGCAAAACAGCCAGACCCCACCTGGTTGGCAAAGCAGGGATGTTTTTCCAGCATCTCCAACATCCACTCCCCATACTCCGCCCAATCCGTAGCGAGACTCAAAAGCCCCCCTTGCCGCATACCCAGAGCCAGGCAATCCAAAAATTCAGGTTGGATAAGTCTGCGTTTATGGTGGCGTTTTTTGGGCCAGGGATCGGGAAAGTTGATGATGACGCGATCCAGACTGGTTGGGGGAATTTCCTCAACGATGGCAGACTGGGCAGGCTCTTTGGAGATGCGGACATTGGTCAGACCCGCAGGCTCCACCTTGCGGATCAACCCTGCCACCCCCTCCAAAAAAACATCGATACCAATAAAACGATCCCCTGGATATCTCTTGGCCAGATCAGTCAAAAACAGACCGTTGCCGAAACCAATCTCCAATACCAAGCGACCCGAATCAGGATCCGCCCCCAGAAGCCCCATCAGCTCCCGGCGATCCCCCGCTTTGGGAATCTGGTAGCGGGGCAAGGTGTCGAGAAGCCAATCCACTTCCCTGGTTTTCAGACGACCTTTTTTGCGCCCATGAATCTTGAGCCGCCCTCTCTCCTCAGAAGCACCGGCATCCACCGTGAAATCATCAACCGGGTCACTCTCCCCCCTGCCACCCGAATCGCCTCCCTCTGCCCCAGCTGTTTCACTCATGCCCCTTTACCGGACCGTTCCAAAAGTACCCGATCCATGGTCTCTCCCAGCAAGGGAAAGCGGGCTTTGAACATGTCGTAGGCGGCATCGGCAAAAACGCGGATTTCATACTGGGCTTCGGGCTTGCGGCGCAGATCGAAAAAATTCATGAGGGAACGAAAGTTGATGGTCCAGTAAAGATCGGAATAGGTGGAAACCGGCATGGCGTTGCGAAGCAGCTCCCGGGATCTGGCCCGATAAGGGTTACGCCCCCCCTGTATTTTGGGAATCTCCCCCCGCTCTTCGGCGTCACTCACCCGCTTGCAGCTCTCTTCATACTCTTTCTGATAAAAGCTGTGGAGGGTTTCGATCAACGCCTCATAACGGGCCACCTGTTCCTCGTCCATCACCTCGAAGCCATCCACGGTGCGGGCCTGTTGGTCGGGGATATAAAAGGCCGGGATGGGCTGGCGGTAACGCTGGGAAAATTCGTTGAAAGAGCTGATCCGATGACGCATCCACTGGCGAAAAACAAAGATGGGCGCGATCACCCGCCAACGAAAATGGACCGACTCGAAGGGGGTGCCGTGATTGTGGTAGAGAAGATGATAGAGGAGCTGCCTCTCCCGATCGGTAAAGTCAGCCAAACTGGAAACCCGCCGGTTGGTAGTGGAGATCCGGGCGGTGTTGATGATGGTGGCCTCATCCCCCCAGGAATCCTCCAGCTCGATAAAGCCAAAATTACCCACTTTCCGGGCAAACTCAGGGTTCAACCCGATCCGGGTCTCCATCTCCTGGGCCAGCTCCTGGGCGACCTCGGATTGAAAAGATGATGGCGTCTCTGGCATGGGAGTCAATTCCGTCTCTAGGGATATTTGGTTTTCATTAAAAGTTCAAAAGCCACTCGGTTGCGGGTGGCTTTTGTTGTCTGAGGTATGGCCTGGGTAGCTGGTAGGGCCGGCTGTAAGATCTTTTCCCCATCACCCAGGTTGGATTCATCAACATGGCGCTTCAGCCAAATGGCAATCTGCCACCATTCAATCCCAAAGATCCACATCCCCCTCGTCATCTTCATCCTCTTCTTCCAGCTTTCCTTGAGCCACGAGGGTTTGATAGACCTGGACCTGATTGCGACCATTTTCCTTGGCGTAATAGAGCGCTTTATCCGCCTTGTCGATGAGGGTGGTAGAGACTTCATCGGCGCTTAAAATGACGGTACCGATGGAGACAGTCACCCGCCCAACCTGGGGAAAGGGATAGGCTGCGACCATGTTGCGAAACCGCTCCAGGGCGGCAAGCCCCTCTTTTTCAGTGACATCGTTGACCAGGACGATAAATTCCTCCCCCCCGAAGCGGAACAGAAAGTCGGATAGTCGGAAACACTGTTCCATCAACCGGGCAAAAAGAATAAGCACTTCATCACCAATCAAGTGGCCAAAATTGTCGTTGACCCGTTTGAAATGATCGATATCCAAAACCGCGAGATTGGCCCCCTTGTCTTCGTTATCCCGCCGCCGCTTGAGGCCCCTTTGATAGGCCATGAGAATTTTGTTGATTTTATCGTCGAAGGATTGGCGATTGAGCAGGCCGGTCAGGGGATCCCGTTCCTTCTTCTGGATCATGGAGATCTGGTTGCCAAAAATCCGCAAGAAAAAATGAACCAGCTTTTGGGTGCCTGATGCATACTTGTCACAGTCGAGAACCAGAAATCCCTGAAAATTATCTACTTTTATCGGATGAACCACCAAAATGGGGCCGTCCCCTGCCTGTTTCAGAACCACCTCCTGCCCCAAATCCATCGCCTCTGCCAGCCCTTCCACCTGGGACATCGGGATAAATTCTTCGTTAGGATTGAGCAGCAAGAGCACCTTCCACTGATTGCCCTCCCCCTCTTCAGCATTTTTCTCTTGCCGCCCCTGATAAAAACGAATGTTGGATACCGGCACCAGAATCGCCAGGTTTCTGACCAGAACATGAACCAGGCTCTGCTCATCCCCCTGGCCAGTCATCTCCACCACTGCCCCACGCAGGCGGGCATCAAATTTCAGAATATCCTCAGGCACGATTCAACTCTTTCCGTTGGCTTTACTTCATGATGACACCTGATTTTTTAGATCCAAAATCAGTTCTCTTCAAGGGGTTGCATCTTTTTATGGGCTTGCAAAAGCAACTCCGGAATCGCCAGTCCCTGGGGGCAGCGGGGCAGACACTCCCCACAACGGCTACATTGATCCCCCTTGGCCCCGGGAATCCAATGGTCATTGGGCTTCATGAGACCATATCGAAACCGGGCGTGGGGGACCATATTGAACGTATCCGCCATCTGAAACAATCGAAACATTTCCGGAATGTCGATCTTTTCCGGACACGGCAGGCAGCGGGTGCAGATCCCGCACCTGGAAAGGGGGGATTGAGCGGTTTCCCGAGCCAGTGCCAGAGCGGCTTTGCGCTCATTCTCTCCCCAATAAGGGGGATTCCCCAGGCTGGTGAGATGAATATCCAGATGCTCCGGCAAACTCGGCCCGACACTCAAAATGTGCACCTCGGGCTGAGAGAGCAGCCAACGCTCATTATACTGTACCGGGTGTAGGGGAGAGGTGAGGGATTGGAGCTTGGCAGGGGGTGTATAGAGTCCCCCCCCTTTTTCATTGGGAGAGATAATAAAAACCCCCATATCCCGGGCTGCGGCCAGGGCGACCGCCACCCGATTGGCCGGTCGAAAAGCATAATAGTGGAGATTGACGAAATCGAAAGCACCGCTGGTGATGGCGTCGAACAGTACTGGTGGGGGGGCGTGGCTGGAAAATCCCAAATGCCCGATCAACCCCTCTTCCCGCATTCGCTCCAGGGCCTGAAAACACCCCCCCGGACGCAAAGCCAGCTCCAGATGATCCCGGGTATTGACCCCATGGAAGGCAAACAGCGCCACCCGATCCACTTTGAGTCGCTCCAAAGATTGCTCCACCTGCCTGCGCATCTCACCGGCACTCTCTGTGGGCTTGGCCTTGGTCATGATGTGCCAATCCACCCCGGGTGGTCGAAGGTGGGGTAGGGTTTGGCCGATCAGGCGTTCGCTTTTGCCATAACCATGGGCGGTTTCGATGAGATTGATCCCGACATCGAAAGCGGCTTGAAGAACCTCCCGGGTGTTTTCCAGGCTGTCGTCGGGCAGATGGTCGTGGGGCTCGTCCCAGCCGTGTAAAAAACGCATGGTCCCGACACTAAAAACCGACAGGTCGAGAGCTGTCTTGCCAAAACGGCGGTATTCCATGGATCACCCTTCAGACCGTTGATTCGAGATCAAAAACAAAACCCCGGAAAAAAGCCTCCCAGCCCCTCTTTCATTTTATACATTAAAATCAAACGACTGAGGACTAAAACAGCAAATCATTCACCAGAAGACGCAAATGGGGCAGAAGATCCCGAGCCATCAAACCAGCCGGACCACTCTCCACAACAGCCGCATCAGCCGCCGCTCCATGGAGCCAGACGCCAGCACGCACCGCACTTTCAACCGGCCACCCCTGGGTCAAAAGCCCGCCGATGATACCGGTTAAAAGATCCCCACTGCCACCCGCCGCCAAGCCACTGTTGCCGCTATCGTTGATCCAGGCTTCCCCTGTTGGGGCGGCGATCACGGTACCGGCCCCTTTCAGCACCAGCCACACCCCCCACCGAGCCGCATGCTGACAGGCTACCCCCAGTCGATCCCCCTGAATCTCCACGACCGAACAGCCCAAAATCCGCCCCAACTCGCCAGGATGAGGGGTCAACACCAAAGGGGCCGAACGGGAACCGGCCAAGGCGGCAATTTCATCAGCAGCCCCGGAAAAAACATTCAGAGCATCGGCATCCACAACCGTGGGCACATCCCAACGCTCGATAATTTCCAAGACGATACCATGGATGGCATGGTTGATTCCCAAACCCGGCCCCAGGGCCAGGGCGTCCGGCTCCAGGTTGCAGTGACGAATTTTATCCACCGCTCCCGCCCCCAAACCACCCGTCTTGCCATCTTCAGGCAAGGGCAGGGTCATCGCTTCGGTGAGCTGAGTCGCCACCTGATCCTGAACCGACCGGGGAGAGGCGACGGTGACCAACCCTGGCCCGGTACGCAGCGCACCCGACGCCGTCAACACCGCAGCACCCGCCTTCCCCTCTCCCCCCGCCACCACCAACAAATGGCCAAAGCTCCCCTTGTGGCCCGCCTCGGGTCGCTGGGGAATCACCAGATCATCGGGCAAATTGCGGGCAACTCGATGTGCTGGAATATCGATAAATTTATCTGGAATACCAATGGGAACCGTCATCACCTCCCCGGACAGCTCTGCCCCGGGATAGGTGCGATGGCCTATTTTTTCTGCGGCAAAAGTGACCGTCCAATCGGCCTGCAACGCCTCTCCCAGCACCTGACCGCTATCCGCCGATACGCCGGAGGGAATATCCACAGCGATCACCGGTTTGCCGGAGCGATTGACCCGTTGGAAAATCTCCCCGATCACCCCAGCCACCGGTTTTTTCAACCCGGTGCCAAACACCGCATCCACCACTACCCCGGAATGGGCGAGGATGCCATTAAAAAATTCCGGCACCTCCTCCCCGGCGATTTCGATCACCCGTCCCCGAAGATTTTGAAACACCTGCCAATTGATCCGGGCATCCCCTTGGAGCTGCTCCCCCCGACCAAACAGAATCACCTGGGCCGAGACCCCTGACATTTTGAGACGCCGGGCAATGACAAAGCCATCCCCCCCATTATTACCCCGCCCAGCCAGCACCAACACCCGGCGCTGTGGCAAGTCCGGCAGACGCGTGCGCAGCAGTTCCACCACCCCGGCCCCGGCGTTTTCCATCAACACCACTCCCGGCAGCCCCAACGCCTCAATGGTTTGGCGATCTGCTTCCCGCATCTGTTCACTTGTCAGTAGCTTGGTCATGTTTCCAACCCCAAGAAAAAAGGTTCCATCTATTTATCAATCAGTTACTCTCAGAGAAAATCGCTCCGCTTGCCGATATGGATAGGAAACTGTCAAGATAGCAGAGATTTTCAGCGGACAAAACAACCGGGAAGGAATCTCATGTCGCGCGTGATTGAAATCAGCGGCTTGCTGAAGAAATATGCTGGCGAAACGGTGGTGGACCGGATCGATTTTGACGTTCAGGAGGGGGAGTGTTTTGGAATCCTTGGCCCTAACGGCGCGGGAAAGTCCACGACCCTGCGGATGATCATCGGCTTGACCCCCAAGGATGCGGGGGAGTTGACGGTTTTTGGTCTGCCCATGAGCCCGGAGCAGAAGGGGGTTCCGCCGCTTTTGGGGGTGGTGCCCCAGGAGGATAATCTGGATGTGGACCTGAGCGTTGCGGAAAATCTCCTGGTCCATGGCCGTTATTTTGGCCTCTCCACCTCCATTCTCAAAGAAAAAACCCAGGCGCTTTTGGAGTTTGCCCAGTTGACCAAGCAGGCGGATCAGCCGGTGCGGCAGTTGAGTGGTGGCATGAAACGGCGTCTGGTGATCGCCCGCTCCCTGGTGGCGGATCCAAAGCTGGTGGTGCTGGACGAGCCCACCACCGGCCTCGACCCCCAGGCCCGGCATATGATCTGGCAGCGGTTGCGGCAGCTCAGAGAGTCCGGCGTCACCCTGCTGCTAACAACTCATTATATGGAGGAAGCGGCCCAGATTTGTGATCGGATATTGATCCTGAACCACGGCAAGATTCTCGACCTGGACACCCCCACCGCCCTGATTGAGCGCCATGTAGAGCCGGAGGTGATTGAAATCAGAGGCAATGGCGCAAAACCCGACCCCAGCCGCTTCGAAAATCTCCCCTGCCGGGTGGAACCCATCGGCGACACCCTCTACTGCTACACCCACCGCTCCTGCGATGTCCTGGAGCCTCTGAGAGATGAACAGCACCACCTCACCTTCCTCCACCGCCCAGCCAACCTGGAAGATGTCTTCCTCAAGCTTACCGGGCGGGAGTTGCGGGATTAGGTGCCATATAGAGGTCACTTTGGGGGCAGGTTTGGTGATTCCCGGATGACTGGGATAGCCTTCTGATCAGGCCACCCCCCTCCCCC
Source organism: Magnetococcales bacterium (assembly GCA_015232395.1). Lineage (NCBI taxonomy): Bacteria > Pseudomonadati > Pseudomonadota > Magnetococcia > Magnetococcales > Magnetococcales bacterium. The sequence goes on from JADFZT010000046.1 coordinate 7,069, forward strand.
TAATTTCCAAATCAATACGATGGGGACGCAATACCCGATTCCAACGCCCTCCCTCCTTGAAACCGACGCGGTTACCAGAAGGGAGGGAAATCGGATTATTTCAAGCCCGCCTGTTGCAGGAGAGGTGTTTGGTTGGTCATTTCCAGATGATCGACTCGACTGCGCAGTGCCGCAAAACCGGCCAACGACTGTTGCAGAAGCGTTTTCAGGGTTTGGATTTCAGCAGCCTGGTTTTGGATGGTCTTTTGCTGATCCTGCACCACCTTGGTCACCACCGCGACGATATCCATGGGAGAGAGACCCTTGCGATTGGGCGTGGCCACAAGTTCGGGAACCTCCTCAGCGATAAAACCGACCTTGGGGTCATCCTGCTCGTTTTTGTAATTGAAGGTTTTGGGGCTCAACTGTGCCAAAGCCTCCCGGGCTGCTTCGCTGGAAAGATCGAAAATATTTTCCTTGAATTCCCGGCTGGAGGCATCGGTCCAGACACCCCCATCGGTAACGTAAGCACCGCTGGCCATGTGGAGGGGGTAGTCTGGTGAGGCGGTACCGATACCAAGGCAGCCATCGCACTCATCGTTGTAGCTTGAGTTAAGCCGCATTTTTTCGACCCCACTCTCCATAAAAACCATATGGCCACCATTGGTTTTCAGGGTCAGACTGGCGCTGTCGTTTGTTGCTTCAATATAGAGCTGGTTGTTGCTTTGATATATCTGCCCGCTGCTCCTCCCATCACCGCTGGCAATGCTGATGACGCCAGGGGTACCACCATCAGCCGAGTCCCCAACCTGCAGTAGGGATTCCGGCGAGTCTGTTCCAATACCAACGTAGCCATCACTGGTGATCAACATATCCGGATCAATGCTCGGCCCGTGCTCGGTATTGAAATAAATCCCCCCCCCATCCTTCTCATTAACAATCGCCATATTGTTGGCAACTTCAGAATTGGGATAATCAGCACCGTAATACGACAACCAACCAGCATATGATCCATTATCTCGAAATCCGATATAGGTGCTATGGTCTGTGGCGTGAGAGTCCAGAACCACCCCAGCATGTCCGGCTGTATTCTTCACATAAAGCACATTGTCGTTACTGGAAAAATCGTCTGATCCAATACCGATGTTACCTGCTGTGTAATAAAGATCGTTTCCTGTCAAATCCAAGCAACGATCTTCCAGATAGGTAAAATTATCATTCACCTCGCTGGCATAGATGGTAGTGCCACTGGTGAAACTGTTCGGCACCGTTCCGGCATGAGCTGTGGTGGCGGCTGTGGTCAGAGATATGGCGGCAATCAGAATTTTTCCGTAATCATTCACAGTGTTGCTCTCCCAGGATAGTCAACTAACACTATAAAAAGCATGAAGCATGATTGAATCTTTTCATACCCGATCAATCAAACTCACAAATATAGTTTAATTCGGATGTGGAGCATGTCCCATCATTCCAAGTACCAGGCCCACTTCCTGAGTCACCTATCATAAGCGCACAGTCTTCCTCTCCTCCATTATCATTTGGTTCGCCATCGTACCAATTTGTATAGGTGACTTCATCTCCTGTAACCCATGCAAAATCACCCTCCACCTCGTAATCATCTAAACCGATCCATGTATATCGATGTCCATTGGTGTGAACAATGTTGGAACTTTGAACAAGATTCATCACCTTTTCATTCTCTTCTTCCGATGAGATGGTTACGAGGTGACCACCTCTGTCTGAACAAGCAGATACTGCAGCATCATACGTTACCGCCTCTTCTCCAAGGGAATAGGCATGCGTTGCCAGTTCAGTGAGCAGATCTATTGTTTCTGCTTGGCTATTGACTGTTTCAACCAGCGTGTCAAAATTGGCATTCACCTCTGAAGAATAGATTGTTTCCCCAGCAGAGAATGAAAACGGCATTTCAATACTTTCAGCTTGAACACCGCTGCTGGCCAATGCAACGACTGCAGCAAGAATCAAGATACTTTGAGATTTACCCATGATTTTCCCCCAAAAAAAGTTTCAGTTTTTTTTATTGCCAGGGATCTGTTCCCCACTCCGCTGAATCCCAAAGGGTATTCCCACTGTCGTTGTCCTGAACGGTGACAACCACTTCATCGCTGTCACTGGCCCCATCATTGTCGGTGACAGTCAATTCAAAGGTCAGAGCCTCATCTTCTGTCACATCAGGGGCGGTAAAGCTGGCCCTGGCGGTATCGGCATTGGTCAAGGCAACCGTGGTACCGCCCGTTTGCTCCCACTGGAATGAATCGACTGTCCCATCCTGATCACTGCCGCTGCCATAGAGAGTCACCGAATCCCCTTCACTCACTGTTTCATCGGTTCCAGCATCAGCCACAGGCGGCACGTTTTCCGTACCTTCGATAATCGTGACAGTAATGGTGGCGGGTTCCGAATCCTCGGTTGAATCATTGGCGACAAAGGTGAATGTGTCAGTACCAGTGGCATCGGTATTCGGCGTGTATGTGTAGGCCCCTGTCTGGGAATCGTTCATCACAGCGGTTCCCAAACTGCCATTGGTATCGATGGAAAATGTGAGCGTATCCCCATCCACATCACTGGCACTCACTGTTCCGCTGGCGGCGGTATTTTCCGAAGTACTGAGCGTTCCGTCCTCGGCTACCGGGGCGTCGTTGACTGGGTTGATGGTGACGGTGACAGTGGCGGTATTGGAATCATCCGTGCCGTCGTTGGCTATGAACGTAAAGATATCCGTACCGTTGGCGTTATCATTGGGGGTGTAGGTGTAGGCTCCGGTCGAGGCGATGAGATCGATGGTGCCCAAGGAGGGGCTGCTGACAATCTCATAGGTCAGGCTATCCCCATCCACATCGCTCGCTGAAAGGGAGCCGGTGGCCGCGGTATCTTCATCCGTGGTCAGTGTGCCGTCACTGGCTACTGGAGCGTTGTTCTCGACACCGGAAGATTCCAGATCGAAAACCCGCACCAAAAAGACCGCCATCTCCGCCCGGTTGATAGTCAAACTTGGACAAAAGTTGCCTTCTGCACACACCCGGGTGGTATCCAGGGTGTCATCCACCCAACCTTCAGAATTCAACTGTTCGATAAAAGAACCGGCCCAATAACCACTGGAGATATCCCCAAACACGTTGCCTGTGGCAGACGGGGGTTGGTAGTCGGAGCCATATTTGGTGCGCAGTAGGAATATCGCCATTTCCGAACGGGTGATCTCCCGGCTGGGGCAGAAGCTGTCCGAGTCGCATCCGCTGGTGATCCCCAGCGCCGCCAGCCTCTCGACGAAACTGCCTGCCCAGAATGAAGCGGAAACATCGTTGAATGCATTTCCCGTGGCAGCATCCGGGGAATAGCTGGAACCATACTTTGAACGCAGCAGAAAAATGGCCATTTCCGCCCGCTGAAGGTTTCTATCCGGGCAATAGTTATCAGCGTCACAGCCACTGGTGATCCCCGTATCGGCCAGCGTCTCGATATGGTCATATCCCCAACGATCACTGGCCACATCGTCGAACGCCCATGCCTGGATGGACACAAAAAAAGAAATGAAAACAACAGAGCAGAACACCACCTTGTTTCGCATCACTTTTCCTCTCAATAAAACAAATTTAACAAACCTCTTGTGCAGCCAACCCAAGATTAAATGATAAAAACTGTATGCAAGCAGGCAAAAATGGGCAAGAAAAATCTTTCGGCGTCACCCAGCACGGAACACTTTTTTTGTTATTTTTGCTCCCAAACCATTGTTTTTTTGGGTTTATTTAAAACACTAAAAATATTTTAATTCACCAAACAAGAAATCAGTTTGCCATCAAAACGGCAGGAAACTCTCTTATCCACAGGAAATGTTCAGAGGCTGTTTGGTGCGTTTGAAATGGAGGTCGTGTGACGAAATTCCAGCATTATTTTCCGATGATTTTTGCGTCTATTCCGGCAGAGGAAGGGGGGCATACAGGGGGAAGCGGCAAATGATCAAACAGACTCTGCAATGGCTCTACCACTCAATGGTCAACACATTTCCCGCCACCCGATACCCTTTCAGACGGTCAAAAAAGCGCATACCGAGGAGAGAGTTGGTCATGGGGGTGCCGTTGACGGTGGCGGGGAGGTTGGTCAGGGTGAGGTCGCCGATGCGCATCTCTCCCAGCCGCACCGAAGCGCCGGAGCCCCGGCCATTGGCGGTTTGATAGATGCGATTAAAGTGCAGTCGGTCAAGATCGAATCCCAACGCTTGGGCCGTGCTGGGGGTGAGGACGATATCACTGGCACCGGTATCCACCAAAAAACGCACCGGCAAACCATTCACCCGGGCCTCGATATGAAAATGCCGGTTGTCGGATTTGGTAAAATGCATGGTGTTGGCCTCCCCCTGCCATCCCACCTGAGGCACCAACGTCCCAACAAAGCGATCCTTCACCTGCCGCAACTCCCCCCGATAGCCGTAGCCCAGGATCAACACCGCGATGACCGCCACCCAAATGCCCATCTGCCGCCACACCTGCAAACCCGGCCCCGAGGAGAGAAGCCAGCTCAACAGAAAGATGACCAGTCCGGCATGGTAGAGTTGGTCATTGTTGGCAGAGAGGGAAACCGGACCCGACCAGCGTTCGTGGAGCAGCACCGACACCACGGAAAAGAGCAAAAACCAGAACCCAAAACGGCCCCAATACCCCAATCCTCCCCCTGCCCCTGCCGTACGCCGGTTGGCTGGGGAGGGTTTTGGAGCTTGGTGCCGGGAAGGATGCTCGGGGGATCCCTCACTCCCCGAATCAGCAGGAAAAACCAACACCCCCTCACCATGCATCTCCTCCAAAGCGACCAGCCAAGGGGTGGGATTGTCATAGGCCCCTTCCCCCAAGCCTGTCAGCAGATCCGAAATCCCCCGGCCATCCAGACGCTCCAGATGGGCACGCTTGGGCGCCACCACTTCCCGAAACACGGGGTGATGGCCGCTACGGGCGTGCAATAGCCGTAAACGGGAGAGAAAATCCGTTTCTGTTATCGTCATTTGGATCGGGCTTTGCGTCACGCGTCCAGACTCCTTTCCTGTCCCCTGCCATGGACCATTCAAGCCACCAGGTCACACCACTTTGCCGAAACGATACTTTCATGGCAATATGCGCCGCCATGAGCCACCATCCCATACCTGGATTCATTCAAGCTTGGCGGCGTCACTTTTTGGTCTGGCGCAAAACCCTGGCCGCTTCCCTGGTGGGGAGCTTGGGGGAGCCCCTGCTCTATCTCATGGGCATGGGCTATGGCCTGGGGCGCTTTATTGGTGAAATCGATCAACTCCCCTATCTACTCTATGTCGCCTCGGGCATTCTCGCGGCTTCATCCATGAATACCGCCACCTTCGAAGCCCTCTATGGCGCATTCACCCGGATGACCCGTCAGAACACCTTCCACGCCATGCTGGCAACCCCCCTGAGCGTGGCCGACGTGGTAGCGGGTGAGGTGGTGTGGGCCGCCACCAAGGCTCTCATCGCCGGGTGTGCCATTTTTATCGTCGGCACCTTCCTGGAGGCCTTTCCCGCCGGGACCGCCATTTTTGCCCTACCGGTGGTCTTTTTGTCGGGCCTGGTCTTCGCTTCCCTGGGAATGGTGGTGACCGCCATCTCCCCCAGTTATGAATTTTTTCTCTATTATTTCACTCTGGTGGCCACCCCCATGTTTCTTTTTTGCGGGGTCTTTTTTCCGGTTGAAGGCCTCCCCGAAGGGATCCGCCTCCTGGTAACGATTTTACCCCTGACCCATGTGGTGGCTCTGGTCCGCCCCCTCACCACCGGCCTGCCTCTGGAAGGACTTTTCCTCCATCTGGGGGTTCTGATCGGCTATTTGGGGCTCTCCTTCTGGCTGGCAGTGGGTCTGGTGCGTCGGCGCATCCTGGTCTAGCTCGAATCAACATATTGAAATATAAAGGCTTTAACAATTGGTCGTCAGCAGCGTCATCATAACGAGTGGACATTGGCTGTAGGTTGAATTACGATTTAGTGCTTACTTTTCGTGGAAAGAGGAGCGGTTGATATCAGGCTTTTTACACCAACGGATCGTATGATTCAAAAACTATCCCACCCGGCCATGGACTCTAAATGGTTGGCGGGGAAAAAGAAAAAGAGAGGCAAAAATGGCTGAACTTTTCTCGGCAGAGTGGATGCAAACCTATATGGATGAGTGGAACAAGGAGCCCGAGTTGGCTGGGGCTCTGGAAAAGATCGGATTCAATTCCACTATCGCTTACGGCATCGATGGTGACGATACCCCCCGGGGTGTTCTGACAATTGAAAATGGTCAAGCGGTCAAAGGCGAAGCCTACAGCGACCAGGAGATCAACTGGGATCTGCGCGCCAGCCAGGAGAACTGGGAAAAATGGATCCGCAAGGGTCTCGGCATGATGGGGCTCGGCATGGCCTACACCTCCCGGAAGCTGAAATTCCAGGTAGGGGATTACGGGGCGATGATCAAAGACCCCCGTATGGCTGGCCCCTTCATCAAAAGCTTTACGGTGATGGGACGGGTCTAACCAACCCATCCATAAGACAGTGGAAGGCCCTGGACTGGCTCCAGAGGCCTTCCACGTCTGATAACCGCTCTTCGCTTCCAATCAGAAAATAGGGACCGCACCCCCTTTTACCCAGGGAAAGTGCTGATTCCAAAACGTTTTTTAGGGACGGTGTTCCATGATCAGGAAACTTTTCTTGACCGTGACTTTGCCTTTTGCCCTGGCTGGCTGGCTGATCACGCCACCTCAGGCAGATGCGGCCAACTCCTTCAACTCCAGTGACGTTATCACGGTGGGGGCCGGCTCCATCGGCTCCTCTACCACCCTGGGTGGAACGGTGGTGCCCCTGCGGGAAGTGGCTTTTTCCGCGCAGATGCCCGGACGGGTTGAATTTATTGCAGGTGTCGAGGGGGACTGGTTCCGCAAGGATACCGTTCTGGTGGCTCTGGATAACGACGATCTCCTGGCCCAGCACCGTTCAGCCCGGGCCGCCCTTTCCAACGCCGAGGCCAACTGGCGCAACGCCCGGGTTCAATACACCCGGCAGGTCTATTCCGGCTCCAGCATGAGCTCGGACAACAACGGCATGGGCATGCCCAGGATGTTTGACCGCTATTTCACCCGCCCCCTCACCGACATGATGGGAGCGGACAACCCGGAACTGACCCGGCGCGCCCAGATCTATGCCCAGGGCACCCAGATTGATGTCGCCAAATTCGGTCTGGTTCAAGCACGAGCCAAGCTGGAAGAGTTGGAAGCCCGCATCCGGGATACCAAATCCATCGCCCCCTTTTCCGGGGTGGTTGTCAGCAAGCACATCGAAAAAGGGGATACCGTGCAACCGGGCATGCCCCTGCTGAGCTTTGCCGATACCCGTCACCTGCAGATCAAAGTGGATATTCCTGCGCGTCTGATGCCTGGCATCCGCAAGGATATGCGCATTCCTGCCAAGCTGGACGTGGGAGATACCCGAATCCAAACGCGGGTGGCCCAGATCTTTCCCATGGCAGATACCCAGCGCCACACAGTGACCGTCAAACTCGACATCCCCAAGGATGCCCCGGGTGGTCCCGGCATGTATGCGGAAGTGATGGTTCCGGACATCACCACACCGGTTAAAAATCTGGCCACTATTCCCCGCTCAGCCGTCGTTTGGCGAGGCAGTCTGCCGGCGGTATTTGCCATAAGCGACAGCAACAGCGAGCCGGAACTGCGGATGATTCGTCTGGGAGGTTTTGTGGACGATACCACCGTAAGCGTCCTCTCCGGTCTCCAGTCGGGCGAACGGATTCTGGCTCACCCCCCCAGGACCAGCAGCATCAACTGGGATACCGGAAACACCTCCACCGGTCAGGGCTCTTCGATGAATTGAATCTTTTCGTTTCGACAGAAAGATTCAAAGATTGCTGAAGAAGCGTTCCGACATCGGAGAGGTTGTCACGGCCCCTCTGACGTATCAGCTTGAAACCACCTGGGTGAGCGAAGCCAGGCCTTCGTTTTCTGACACCCTCAGAATGATTTGAGGATTGCGGCTTTATGAGTACTCATCTCGAACCACCCGATTCCGCATCGCCACAAGCCCTTCAGGCTCAAGAACCCGATCTGGGCGTTGCGGGGAAAATGGCCAAGGCCTTTATTCATTCACCCCTGTCGCCACTTTTGCTGTTTGCCTGTCTGGCCATGGGGATTTTGGGGCTGGTTTTTACCCCACGTCAGGAAGACCCGCAAATTTCGGTGCCCATGGTGGATATCTTTGTCCGCTATACCGGTGCCTCGTCCAACCAGGTGGCCACTCTCGTAGCCAACCCCCTGGAACGGATCATGAGCGAAATTTCCGGGGTCAAACACGTCTATTCCGCTTCCATGCGGGGTCAGGCGATGGTCACCGTGGAGTTTGATGTCGGCGAAGACATGGAGGAGTCCCTGGTCAAACTCCATGACAAGCTCCAATCCAACATGGACAAAATCCCTCCCGGGGTGAATCAACCCCTGGTCAAGCCCAAGGCGGTGGATGATGTCCCGGTGGTGGCCCTCACCCTCTGGTCCAATGATGTGGATGACGGGGCGTTGAGAACCCTCTCTCTGGATGTGCTACAGCGCTTGAATGAGGTCAAGGATTCCAGTCAGGGCTTCATTATCGGGGGACGCTCGGAACAGATCCGGGTGGAGGTCTACCCAGAACGGCTTTCCGGCTTTGGTATCAGCCTTGATCAGATCGCCCAGACCATCAAAACCGCCAACAGCGAAACGGGTGTCGGCAGCGTCGAAGCGTCCGACCTGGGATTCAAGGTCTATACCGGAGCCTTTTTGAAAAACGCCCAGGACATCTCCCGCCTGGTGGTGGGCACGCGTCATCAAAGCCCCATCTATGTGCGTGATGTCGCTCGGGTTTTTGCGGGACCGGAAGAGACCAAGCAGATGGTCACCTACTATACCGGCCCAGCCTATAAGGAGAACACAGAGAAGGCCAACGGCGCCCCGGCTGTCACCATTGCCATTGCCAAAAAGAAAGGCTCCAACGGCGTTACCGTGGCCAACAACGTATTGGCCAAAGTGGAGGAACTCAAAGGCCGCCTGATCCCGGCCAACGTCAACGTTTCCGTCACCCGTAACTATGGCGAAACCGCCAACGAAAAGGTCAACGAGCTGCTCTTCAAGCTGGTGGTCGCCACCACAGCGGTGACCCTTCTCGTCTGGATGACCCTGGGATTCCGTCCGGCATTGGTTACCCTGATCGTCATCCCGGTTGTGATCCTGATGACCGTCTTTTCCGCCTGGGTCATGGACTATACCATCGACCGGGTGAGCCTGTTTGCGCTGATCTTTTCCATCGGTATTTTGGTGGATGATGCCATCGTGGTGGTGGAAAATATCTATCGACGATGGCTTATGGAGGATATCTGCTGCCACATCATTGCGGTGGATGCGGTGCGGGAGGTGGGTAACCCCACCATTATCGCCACCTTTACGGTGATCGCCGCCCTCCTGCCCATGGGATTCGTCAGCGGCATGATGGGACCCTACATGCGACCTATCCCGGCCCTGGGATCGGTGGCGATGGTGCTCTCCCTGTTTGCAGCCTTTATCTTTACGCCTTGGTTGGCCATGCTGATCAAGCCGCCCATGCGGACCCTGCATATCTTTTCTGAAAAAGAGCACAGCCAGGCGGAATCTCTGGAAAAATTTTATCGCTGGCTGATCCCACCGATGATCAAGAGGCCTCTGCTGGGCTGGAGTTTTCTTGTGGGTCTTGTCGTCATCTTTTTCGCCTCACTGTGGCTTTTCCAAACCACGGATGTGACGGTGAAAATTTTGCCTCTGGACAACAAGCCTGAATACAACGTGGTCATCAACATGCCCGAGGGGACTGCGCTGCCCAAGACGGCCAACCTGGCCCAGCAGATGACCGAGGAGATCCGCAAACGGATTCCCGAGGTGACCGCGCTGCAGACCTATGTTGGCACCGCCTCACCGTTCAACTTTAACGGCATGGTGCGCCACTATTATCTCCGTCAGGAACCCTGGCACGCGGATATTCAGGTTCAGCTGGTTCACAAAAGCAAGCGGGAACGCACCAGCCACGACCTGGCTGTTGAAACCCGCGCCTTTCTCACCCCTATTGCTGAAAAGATCGGTGGCAAAATTCAAGTTGTAGAGATGCCCCCTGGACCGCCTGTACTCCAATCCGTGGTGGCTGAAGTAACCGGCCCGGACGAGCAGACCCGCCGTCAGGTGACCGAAGCCATGACGCGCATGTTTGAGAAGGCCAAGACCATTGTCGATGTTGATAACTATATGGAGGCCCCTTATCAAAACTGGCGCTTTGAGGTGGATACCGAAAAGGCTGTACGTCGTGGGATTTCCGTAGATGCCATCAATCGCAATCTGGGTATGGCCATGGGTGGGGCCAGGCTGGGAGATGTCAAGCGGGGAACCGTTCTTGAACCCACCTACATCGTGATTCAGGTTCCCCTGGAAATCCGCGCCAAGATCAACAGCCTGGCAGATCTCCCCATCTCCAACCCCCAGGGCGGCACCATTCCCCTGGGTGAGCTAGGCCGCTTTACCAAAGACCAGCAGGATGCCGTCATCTACCACAAAGATCTGAAACCCGTTGAGTATGTCACCGGTGAGGTGGAAGGACGACTGGATGCGCCCATCTACGGCATGGCCGAGGTGGAAAAACTACTGCAGGATTACACGACCCCGGACGGGGTGACCCTGTCCGGTGAATATCTCGGTCCCCCAGACACCTACATCCGTTCTGGATTTGAGTGGACCGGTGAGTGGACCGTCACCTTCGAAACCTTCCGGGATATGGGTGCCGCCTTTGCCGTCGCACTGGTACTGATCTACATGCTGGTGGTCTATGAATTCGGCAACTTTACCCTGCCAGCGATCATCATGGCCCCCATCCCCCTGACCCTGATCGGTATCGTGCCGGGTCACTGGATCATGGATGCCAAATTTACCGCCACTTCCATGATCGGTTTTATTGCTTTGGCAGGCATCATCGTACGCAACTCCATCCTGCTGGTGGACTTTACCCAGATGGAAATTTTAAAAGGGACCAGCGTTCAGGATGCGGTCATACTTTCCTGTAAGGCACGTACCCGGCCCATCTTGATCACCGCCTTTGCCCTGGTGGCGGGCTCCAGTGTCATCATCACCGACTTTATCTTCCGGGGCATGGCGATCTCCCTGCTCTTTGGGGTGTTGGTTTCCACGCTGCTGACCCTTTTGGTGATCCCCCTGGGTTGCATCAGTGCCGAGTTTGCCTTTATCAAACCCGGCTCCCCTGGAGGCCCCCTGCCAGTCCCTGGAACAGGACCGGCCACCCACACCCCCCCCTCACCCAGCAAGAGTGAAAAAAAGGGCTTTTTTAGCTGGCTTGGGGGACTTTTCAGCAAGCGTCGGCAGGCACGACTGAAGAAAAAAATGGCCGTGGAAACCCCAGCTGTGCAGACCCGGGTCAATCACCTGGAAACCAAAAAAGCCGTGCCGGAACGCAAAGCACCACCACCGACCAAAACCGAGCCAGCCAAAGAGGCAGCGGCTCCTGAGAAGACTTCCCCGGCTGTGGCTGCCACTCCGGCTCCAGCCCCAGTCCCTGAGAAGGCCCAGGCTGCCAAACCAACGCCGTCTCCCGAGACGCTCATTCTCAGCGCATCGGCTCCGGAAACTGCTCAGCCAGCTGCACCAGCCCCGGCAAAACCAGCCGCTCAAAAACCGGCTCCCCGAAAGGCTGCTGCTAAAAAATCATCCGGATCCCAAAGGGCCAGCGCCAAAAAACGCCCCCCTGCCCGCAAGGAGGAACGTCGGGGGATTCGTCTTAAACCTGGTTCCAAGACCACTGAATAAGGAGCCGTCATGCCGGTCAGGAATCGCAACCGATCCCCCTTGGCATCCCGTTCCCTCCTGACCCTCTGTGCCTTTTTTGGATTCATGGCCACAGAAAAGGCTCTGGCCTTTGAAGGGGCTCCCTGGTGGAATTCGGAAAACACCGGTCAAACCCAAGGGAGTGGTGAGTGGAGTTCCAGCGGCAGTTCGACCGATTCCGACTGGTCCCAAAATCGCAGTACCGGAGGTAGTACCGGCAGCTGGAAGCTGAGTGACGCTCCCCCTTTGGAGCCGGAATCCACCAGTCGAGAGGCCACAGCCAATACCTGGGGGGATACAGCCTCCAATCCGGCCCCCGCGTCCGGATTCGGCCCCTCTGGCTGGAATGAGGGTCAGGGCCAGGATTCCGGTTTTCCCTCTCCTGAGCCCGCTTCCAACTGGGACCATGTTCCCCCGCCTCCCCCTGGAGGCGATTTTGGAAACACCCAAGGGGATTCAGGCTTTGACCAATCCATCCCTGTGCAGACAGGCAGATTTGGTCATTCCATGGAGGGCAGCCCCTATTCTCCCCCCCATTCCGGCTCCGGCGGTGGCTGGGGTAGCTCGGATTATCGAAACAACACGGAATTTTCCAGTACCTATCCTGCCCCCGATCAAGGGGGAAGCTATGGCCGTTATCCCGATGATCACAGGCAAGCTCCCTATTCCCCAGAGAGAGCTGGCGGCGGTTTTGGATCTGGAAATTATGCCTCCCAAGGTAGCCCCGTCTCTGCCGATTCCTACTCGACGATGGGGAGAGGTTATACCCCCGAAGCGGCTGGATCCGGTTACGGTTATCCCTCCCAAGGGGGCGGCTATCCCGTTTCTTCTGGAGGATCCGCCTATGCTAACCAACCCTACAGTGGTGGTTACGGCATTCCCCAGAGTCGAGGCTATCCAGATCAGGGGGGTGGCTACGGCATTCCCCAGAGTCGAGGCTATCCAGACACAGGAGGCCGTTACGGCACGCCCCAAGGTAGAGGCTATCCAAACCAGAGTGGGGGTTATGGTACTCCTGCCGGTGGTGGCTATCCAAACCAAGGGGGTGGTTATGGGGCTCCCCAGGGAGAGCCCGGCTACGGCTATCCTTCCCAGGGTGGCGGATATCGAAACCAGGGCAGTGGTGGTTATCCCTCACCCTATGCTGGATCCGGATACGGCCAACCGTCTCAGGGTGGCGGCTATTCCACCTATGACTCTCCCAGCGGTTATACCTCCCCCGGCCACTCGCGTCAGCAGGCCTTTGGTGGCAGGGAATATCCCACTTATGATGGCTCCAGCTACCCCTCTCAAGGGCGTGGCAACTTCCAGTCTTACAATGAACCATCATCAACCCAATACGAATTTGACGGTTATCGGGACAACTCTTTCAGCTCTCCCCCAAATCATGACCTCCAAGGGGCTCCCCCTTCGGCCAATGAAGAAGGGATGCGCCGGGATTGGACCTTTACCAACCGCAATGCAGCACCGGTCAGAAGCACCTCCGGGTTTGGCTCCTCCAATCCCTGGGATACCCCCTGGAACTCCGCAGTCGACAAAGACTCCTCCTGGACCCCCAATTTTCAGACTCCCCCCAGGGATACGTTTTCTGAATCCCAAAACGCCTCCATCCCAGGAGGGGGAAGCAGCTTCGACACCTCTACCCATCCATCAAATTCAGAGAGCCCAGCCTCCACCTCAGTTTCTTCCGGGGAAAGCAACGCAAACAATCAGGATGGCAAATAAATTGCATAAAATAACGGCACCCTTCGCTTTTGGGAAGAGAAATGCCGTATAGTGCAGGGTCAACCGAAAGTAACGGCTCTGGATGCGGTCAATTCGGCTCCCCCGAAATTGGGACCATGGCTCGAACGCCACTTTCGGCCAGGAGAGGTATGTTCTCTTCTTTTAAACTGACTTCGTCAAACTCACTTGCTTTCTTTTACAACGGACCCCGGGATTATCACTCAAAATGCGGTCTATTCTCCTTTTGGCGCTCTGTTTTGTCACCGGTATCTGGGTACCGGGAGCCGCCTTTGCCCAAGGGGAATGGCCAATCAACTCCTACCGCCTGGAGGGTTCCCAAACCCCGGCCTCCTCCACGGATTGGAACCGGGACGAGGCCCAATGGAACTGGAACCGACCCAACTCCCGGCAATCCTCCGGCCCCCCCTCCACTGCGACCGGTAGCTGGGGATCACCGTCCAATGGCCTCCAAGAACCCACTGCACGTCCCTGGGGAGAGATACCCAAGGACTATGCCCCTGGTATCCCGGCCTACGAGCCAAACGCCCCCTATTCCGAACCTGGCTGGGGTAATTACAACACACCACCCTCTTCCTACGACAGTGGCTCTAATACCGCACATCCATCCGACAGAGGTTCCAGCTATCCCTACAGCAGCGGATCAGCCCCCAGCCACTCTTACGACCAGGGGCCATCTTACGACAACAGAGGATTTGGCGATTCCTATAGCAACAGAGGATCCGGTTTCTACGATAGCAGAGGTTCCAGCCAACCCGGTGGCTATGATACGGAACATTCCTACGGATATCCGTCAGGCAATCCATACGATTACCGTACCGAAAATCCATATGGCTACGGCCCGGAAAATTCTTATGGATCAGAACCCTATCCCGGACACACCTATGCTCCCCGGGAGTCGGAACGATATCCTTCCGGAGAGTATGGCCATTCCCCATTGGGTATGGAATCCAGGCCCGGTTATTACTACGACACCCCCAGCCGGAATTCCCGTTACCCCTCAGGGTCCAGATGGAACGAACACCCTTCCCGGGAACTCAATCCCAACCGACGGGACTCCTATGACAGCCCTCGCAGCTACGATCCCTACGGGGGAGAGGTCAATCCCTGGTGGTTCCCAGGCTCGGAGCGTTCCCAGGTTCTACAATGGTGGCACAATCAAGGGGCACCCTCCACACCAAACCAACGATACCCGGGCTGGTAAGGGAAACGATTATCTACCGGTTACCTCTTCCTCCCTTTTCCGGAGCCAGTGGTTCCTGGCCCTGATATTTTTCAGTCTGGTTCAGCTCTCCCCCCTTCCAGCCCTTGGCGCTACCGATCTCCCGGAATTTTCTGCCAAGGTCACCCGCAGCCACTCCAAAGATCCCAAACAGGCCGGTAAAGGCAAAATGTTTGTCAGTCGTCTGGGTGTACGCACTGAGAGGGTCAAGAACAAAAAACCGCTGGTGATGATTCACCGCATGGATCAAAAGCAGCTCTGGGTTCTCTTTCCCGACAAAAAAGGCTATCTGGAATATCCGAGCGGAGAAATGGGCCGTCCCCCCCTGCCCCACGAAGCCAACAGCCCCTGCAAAACCGATCCCCAAATTTTCTGCAAAAAAGTCGGCAAGGCCAAAATTGCCGGGCGCCTCACCCAGCGATGGGATATTTTTACCAAAAGCACCGAGGGCAAAGGCAAGCGGTGGTTTGCCTCAATGTGGATTGATCCCAAATTGAAAATGGCCATCCGGGAAGAGTATGCCGATGGATTGACGGTGGCCCTGACCCAAATCCAGGAAAAAAAACAGCCCCAGAGCCTGTTTGCAATTCCCTCGGACCACACCCGCCTGAAAAGCCCCGAAGCAACCGCCCAACCGGCTGACTCAAAAAGGAAAAAATAACTCCCTGGGCCTTTTTTTACAGGCCACAGGGGCGGGATGAGATGATCCCCCACACACTCTGATTCCCCTCCAATCAGGCCCTCTTACCCCCACTTCGGCTCTGACTTCCCAGCTCTCGGATACCCTGTTCAGAGCCCCTGGATCAAGTCGCCAAGATAAATTTAATGGCCGAATTATGTTGACTCCAGTCCAAGATCCATATATTAGACTTTCATTATATTGGGTTCCTTGTCCATAGCTCATGCTTGCTGGTAAAGTTCCCTGGGGGACGAGTGGCAGCATTTTTTCAACAATCGATCAGCCATCCCGATAACCGGTTACGCCATATTCGATGCCATGATCCTATTTTTTTCTCAGCCCAGGCCCACAGGAGTTGGCAAACGCCTCTCCCGGTCGGCAGGAAAACTGACCATCGCTCTGACGGTCGGCTTTTTCGCCATAGCCGGTGCCCAGGCTCAGGATATGCAGGAAGACTCCCGCATGGGACAGCGGTTCGGCCAGTTTATGGGCTCCTTCATGCAGGAGATGCAGGGTTCTCCAAGCTCCATCTCTCCTGCCATGTCCCCTGGCTCCATGTCGCCGGGAGCCATGCCCCAGGAGATGGCCACCTCTGCCATGGGCTCTTCCAGCGGTGGCCCCTCAACCAACACGCCTTCCACCACCGCCAGCGCCCCCATGGAAATGGCTGCTGCCGATATTCCTCAAGAGCACTCCCCTACCCAGGAAAAAAAATCCACCTCCCGGCAACGCACCACCTCCGGCTATCTCTATGACCCATGGGGATCGGGACACGAATGGGATCCCTTTCTGGACTACGATCCCTGGGGAGCCAACAGCTGGCAAGAGGGTGGAGAGTGGTGGCGCAATCAAAACAACCGCTACAACAGCCGACCCTTCGGTTACAACGGTGACTATTCAAGACCCTACAGTCACAACGACTATTCAGGGCGCTACGGTCACAACGACTATTCAGGGCGCTACGGTCGCAACGACTATTCGAGGCGCTACGGCAACAACGACTATTCGAATCGCTACGGTGGCTACGACTATTCCAGACGCTACGGTAGCACTGATTATTTTAACAAATACGGCAACCGCAACTATTCGAGACGCTATGGCGGCTACGACCAACCGGGACGCTACAGCCAGACAGAGCCTATCAGCCCCTATGACACCTATGGCGGTGAAGGCTTTGACGACAGCGATCCCTTGCTGGGCCCTTCCTACAACTCCTGGAACGAACACTCCAGTGATCAGTATGGATACGGCAGCGGCATCCCGTGGCGGGACAGATTCTACGGTAATGACCATAATACCTGGGATTACAGGGATCACCGTTCCAACCGGAACGGCTGGGGAGGATGGGATCCTTGGGGGTTCGGATCGCCTTTTGGTGGCAACAGCTGGCCTTGGGATCGGGGATTTGGCAACGGGTGGTGGTAAGTCGATCCACACCCCCTCCTCCCCCTCAGTGGAAGCTTGATCTGTTTTTTTTCTGTGCGATAGTGGTTTTCTGGTATCGTATCTTTAATGAGTAAGACGACCTAATCTTAAGGAGATCATCATGAAAAAATCGGCTCGTATGCTGACCATCGCCGCCTTGCTGGGTGGTGCCACTCTTTTGGTCGCCGACCAAGCCGAAGCATGGGGGGGATGGGGCCCCTGGAATAACGGCTGGGGCAATAATAACGGTTGGGGCAATAACAACTGGGGCAACAACTGGGGCAACAACGGCTACGGTAACGGCAGCGGTCGTGGGAATGGTTCCGGCAAATTCAACTTCAGCATGGGCGGCGACGTCGATGGCTGGGCTGACAACGGCTGGAACAATGGCTGGAACAATCTCTGGAACAACAACAACGGCTGGAACAATGGCTGGAACAACGGCGGCCCTTGGGGTGGTGGTCCTTGGGGTGGCGGTCCTTGGGGCGGCAGCCCTTGGGGTGGTGGTCCCTTCAACTGGTAGGATTGACGCCACGGGCCAATCACACACTCAAAGTTGATCTGATCTTGTGTTGATACATCCTTGACCTCTCGGGGGAAACTGACATGAAAAAAACATTGAGCGCATTGGCACTGGCGGGCCTGTTGGGAGGCGCTGTTCTCCTGACCGCCGGGGAGGCTTCGGCCTTCTGGTGGCCCGGCAACAATTGGGGTGGTCCCGGATGGGGCGGCTATCCTGGTGGTTGGGGTGGTTATCCTGGTGGTTGGGGTGGTTATCCCGGCTACGGCTATGGTGGCTATCCAGGCGGTTGGGGTGGTTATCCCGGCTACGGCTATGGTGGTTATCCCGGCTATGGCTATGGTGGCTATCCAGGCTACGGTTATGGCGGCTATCCCGGCTATGGTTATGGCCAGCCTCTCCCTGCCACACCGCCTGCTACCTCGGCTCCAGCTACGGAATAAACTGGAAACTTTCGGGTTTCCCGTACTGAAACCCAACCAGGCATGAGTAGGGGGGGCGAGCTTTTCGCCCCCCTTCTCTTTCCTGATGTGTCATCACGCTCACTTGATCATTATCAAAAAATGGCGTACTAATTTATAGGTTTAGGATCCAGGGTAGTTGAGTGCGTTCAGGATCCGAACAGAGGGAATCCAACTTTCCCGGGAAACTTATGGTCACCGTTATCGGAAATCTGAAAGGCGGCTGCGGTAAAAGCACCATCAGCTTCAATCTGGCCATCTGGCTGGCCATGGCGGAGGTGGATGTCATTACCTTCGACCTGGACCCCCAGGCGACCCTGAGCGATGCCGCCGAAGTACGCAAAGAGATGGGTGTGAAACCCGAGGTTCGGGTCTTCAGACCTGAAAGCGATCCGGACAAGGTGTTCAAGGAGCATCCGGGCGAAGTGCTTGTGGATGTGGGCGCTTCCAACCTGTGGGCCATGCGCCAGGCGATCTCCATGGCGGGCCGGGTGTTGGTGCCTGTACCTCCGAGTCAGGCGGATGTCTGGTCCACAGCACGGTTTCGAGATATGATCCTCGAAACAGTCGGCAGCAAGCCGCTGCCCGAAATCCTGCTTTTTGTGAATCGTGCCGATACCCACCCCGGATTGAAGGAATCGGACGAAACGGAAGAGGCGCTGACATCACTACACCACGTGAAGGTGCTCAAAACCCGGATTCGGCAGCGCACCGCCTACAGGCGTTCCTTTAGCGAGGGACGGAGTGTTTTTGAAATTTCCAAACGCTCCAAAGCGACCCAGGAGTTTCTGCAACTGGCCGCCAAGCTCTATCCCGATTTAGCTTCGGGAAAGAAGTGATGAAGCAGGTGATTCCCACGAAAAATATGGGAAAACAGTGATGAAGCAGGCGACTCCCAGCAAAAAGGGTATACCCCATGTCGGATAATTATCATAACGTCAATCACTCCCACGAGGATATGCAAGGCGGCTTCGGCAGCCATGCGGACTGCAACAACTGCTTTTCCTCCATCCTCGGGGACTTCACCCAAAGCTTCGATAAAAGCGCCAAGCGTTGGGAACTGATCGTCTATCCATCCCTTTTTGCTTTTATTATCCTGGCGATGTATGGCTTTTTCCTCATCTATAGTCTCACCCAGGATATTCGCACCATGGCGGTCTCCATCGACCCCAAAATGGGCCGCAACATGGGTAGCCTCTCCCTCTCCATCAAGGATCTTTCAGATAATGTGGAGCTGATGAGCACCCATCTGGAATATATCAGCGACAACATGGAAACCATGTCCGTGGATATGCAGACCATGTCTGAAAGTATCACCCACATGACCGAAAATGTGGGAACCATGGACAGCAATATTTCCACCATGACCGGCGTGATGCAGTCTGTCTCGGTCAACATGGACTCCATCAACGGCACCATGACCGAAATGAACACCGAACTCTCCTCCATGGGCCCCATCACCACCAATCTCACGTCTATGAATCAAGCCATCCAACACATGACCGCCTCCATGGGCCGCATGGGTTACGATGTCAATCATGCCGCACGCCCCATGAGCTTCATCAACCGCTTCATGCCCTGGTAGCGGCCTAAAAACTCCCGTCGGACCCTCTATTAAAGGCTGATTCTCGTCGGCGACGGGGAGTTGTTTCCTTGCTGCTCCTTGCACAGAGAAGCATGGTTGATACCTGTCCTTGTTGCCATCATTATTTATTAAACGGTTGCTACATGTTGTGCAATGACGGAAAGGGAGTGGTGGGCACACAAAGCGTGCCCACCCTACCGACTCAGGATAGCCTGTAATACCACACCCACCCCCACCATCCCTTCACAAAGAATGGTCGTCGTTGGCCGTGCCATGCTTCTGAACCTTTTCCATATACCACCAACTTTTATATATATTTCAATATGATGCAGAAACACACATTAAACAGAACAAAACAAAAACTGCTGCCACACCCCCAAACAACGTTGATATTGTGGATTTTTTTCGCCTAAAGGAGTTTTACCTTTTCATACGTCTTCATACGTCCTGAATTTGACTCTCTAATCACTATCAAGTGATCATCATCTGCATCAAAGAATGGTGCTGTGTGATCGGAAAAAAAAATGGTGTGACGGAGAAAACGATGGACATCCTACCCCTGATCAAATTCCTTCTTGAAAAAAAGTCTCCTCTACCCATGGCGGTCCTTGGGTTAATCGCCTTGGGTATTCATGCCGCAAGCCCTATGGCAACCACCAATAGTGAGCTGTTTTTCCTTCTGATTATCATCCTGATTGGGGCAGGTATATGGATTCTTGAAAAATTTTCCGGCCTTAAACGTGACCAACCGGCGACCTCGCACACTATGTCGGAGGAAGAGCAGAACGGATCATCGTCATAGATGAAAAAGAGGAGACTCAACCAAAACTCAGGGGTTAATGGTCACGTAGCCTTCCGCTTTCAGTCTGGCCTGCCCTTCTGTACCGACGACCCACATCAAAAAACTTTTGAGCACCCCTTCAGGCTCTCCCAACGTATACATGTAGAGGGGTCTTGCCAGGGGATAGGTTTTGTTGCGGATGGATTGGGCTGTAGGTGGAATGCAGGGACCTTGGTCGGTGGCCAGGCAGAGAGTTTTCAGTTGATCGCCTGTAACATAAGCCATGCCGCTATAGCCAATGGCGCAAGGAGTGGAGCTCACCTCTTTGATGACAGCGCTGGCACTGCCTACCGTATAGCGCTCTGGATGGAAGTGGCGACGCTTGCCCAGGATCGAATGTTTGAAAAAGCTGTAGGTTCCGGAATTGTTTTTACGGCTGATGCGCTTGATCTCCTGCCCCTGGCACCCAGGCACCGATACCTCCAAATCCGCCCAACTAGTGAAGCTGCCTTTTTTATCAAAAATTTCTCTCAATTGAGAGACACTGATGCCATTCAATGGGTTGTTTTTGTGAACAACAATGCCAACGGCATCAAGCCCCACCACAAGCCCCATGGGGGGTTTGCGGGAACGTTTTCGAACCAGCCGGGCCTCTTTTGGCTTCATGGGACGGCTGGAGTTGGCAATCTCCACATGACCGTTGATGAGGGCGGCAATGCCGTTGCCGGAACCACCACCATACACCTCCAGAAGCACGCTGGAATCAACCTCGCCAAACCCTTCAGCCCAGGCCCGCACCGCCTTGATCATGGTGTCTGAGCCCTTGTTGCGCAGCACCTGCACATTGGGGTCGGAAAAAGCATGGGCACTGGGGCTCTGAAAAACCAACACCCCAACCAGGCCGGAAAAAAGCAGGGATCGCCACCCCGTCAAGGCCCTCATCCTGCCACCACCAGACTCTCATCTTCCAGATCACAGGCGATTACCCGGGCAAAAGCCCCGTCGGTTTCGCTGGTAAACTCCTGGGAAACGATCCAAATCTGGGTGAGTTGATCGCTGATTCCCGGCAAAGCCTCCACCGCCTGCCGGAAGCGTTGCCGATCAAAAAAGGCAAAGGGCTCATCCAAAATCATAAACTGCTGCCCCTCAATGGAGCGGGCTACCAACGCCTGGGCCAGGGCCATACGCACCGCCAACATCAGCTGCAAACGCGCTCCCGTCGAGACCTCTTCCAGGTGTACAAAGTCATCCTTGCGGGTGGAAAAGGCCTGTACCCGCATGGAATCATCGATGCGCAGATGCTGGTAGCGGTTGCCGGTAAAGAGAGGGGCTGACTTGGAGATAAAACGCCTGAGTTCCTGATTGAAGGTTTCCGACATGCCCAGGCAGGTTTCGGCCAAGAGGTGGCGGGCCAGATTTCGCACTTCAATGTCATGTTTGTTTTGGGCGATAATCTCTTCCAGGGCTTGAATACGCTCCCGCAAAGAGCGGTCTTCAGCTCGTCTGGCCTCTTCGTTGGCGATCTCCCGGTCCAGCTCGGCAATCCTGCTGCGAATCTCCTTGAGAAGCCCTTCCCGTGACGCCACCCCTGCAGCCAGCTCTTTACGGCAGGTTTCGTTTTGGCCGTCAAAGGTGCCCCGAAGCAGTCCGAGCTTGGCTCGAAACTGCCCTCTTCCCTCGGGATTTACCAGAGGGCGGCCATCGGTCTCGGACCATTGCTGAAGGTCGTTGGCCCAGGGGCTGTTTTCCAGCTTGGCGAGAAGGGCCACCCGTTTTTGCAGGGGTTGGGTGCTGGCGGCATCAATCACCCGCACCTTGTTTTCGTTCTCCTGAGTCTGCTCTTCGATCACCGCCAGAGCGGCTTCGCTCTTGGCAATCCGGCCCCGAAATTTAAACACCTTGAGCAGACTCATGATCGTGAACAGACCGAGTCCCCCACCCGCCACCATCAGCAGGAGGCCGGGGGCCATGGCTGGCAAAACAGTTTGCAACGATTGGGAGAGAAGCTGTGAAAGGCTGAAGTCGGGCATAAATTGCAGCAATCCCCAACCGCTCCAGGCGATCAGCGCCAGTACCAAAAATAATTTGGTCGCCAGGGCACTGCGCCCACGGCTTTTTTGGCTGGCCTTTATTTCAGCCTCCAGGGGGGCCACTTCAGCAGCCCGAGGCAGACCGTCCCGCTCCTCGGAGAGCCCCTCCTCCCCCTCTTCCCCCAACCACCACCCCAGCCACTCCCGGGTGGTCTGCACCTGCTCCAGCAGGTTTTCTCCCGATTCGACGCGCGCCTCCACCCCCCCAAGCCAGCTATCCAGCTCCCCGCCGATGGTCACCGGCAACTCAGCCGGGCCACTCTCAATCACCGACAGCAGGGCCCCTTTTTTGGCTTTGAGGTCATTGATCTGGCCCCGCCACTGGTCGAGGGTGGTCTCCTCGCCACAAGCGGCCAACCCCAGAAGCGAGCCACTCACCCCGTTACCGGCATTTCGCAATCCCACGGAGAAGGTTTCCAGATTGTCGATCTGGGAGATCTGCTCCGACTCGTCGGCTTTTTCCCGGGCGTTGCGGGCTTGGAGTTCAGCCAATGCCTCCTCTTGAACGTTGAGCACCCCCAACCGATCCTGACAGGTTTTGCGCTCCCCTTGGGCGGTGGCGATATTTTCCTCAGCGGTGGTGATCTCTCCCGCCAGATCATCCGCCAGATTTTCCAGCACATCCACCCCGGCCAAGGCCTTGATGGTCTCTTCCCGGATGGGCTGCACCCCCCCCGGCCTTTGAGCCAGATAGAAGGTATCCACATAACCGTTAAAATCGGTCCCTCCCAGCCGAACCATCGCCTCGGCTACCCCATCGACCCCCTGGGCCAGGGACTCTTCCGACCCCATGGGATGCAGTGTGGCCTCATGCTCCCCATCGGCGGAGAGATGGCGGATAACGGAATAGTCCTGGCCGTCCCGACCGACAAAATCGACCTGTACCCGACCCCGATGGGCATCCCATTTGACCGCCTTTTGCAGATGTTCGGCCTCCAGCACGAAGGTGCGTCCGAAGAGCGCCAGGCAGATGCTTTCCACCACAGCGGATTTTCCGGATTCGTTGGCACCCTTGATGGCGATGCCACCGGTTTCAGGCAGGTTGGTGAGTTCCAGGCGGGTAAATTTGAGGATATTTTCGGCAAAAACGTTGCGAATAATCACGAGCCCGACCCTCCAGCAGCGGTTTTTCCACTCTGTGACAGCCGCCCCTCCACAAACGCCAGCACTTCATCGTGCAACGCGCTGTCAAAGGTGGGGTCGAGTTCCTTCAGCCGCTTGACCTCCTTGGCACACAGGGATTGGAAGGCCGTCTTGGGATCTTCCACCTGAAATCGTTCAACACCTTCCGCAATATTGGCTGTCGTCATCGCGCTCACCCTATCCTCAAAGTCTGCTTGATTCTCCAGCCACCCCCCCCCGGAAGGCCTTGCCCTTGCCACATCCCCTACTTTATATAGCATTTTGCCCTTTACCGATCAATCTCGGTGAAGCCCTTATAAAAAAATTCACCCTCTCCACCAATCCCGGCAGCACCCCCTGTTTTTTCCAACGTTACCCCCACCAAACCGCTGTCACCCAACCGGACACCCCTCAAACCTACACCACCCTGACCGGTGCAAAGCCATTGCCGGGCTCACGAAAATTGGTCACCTGCCCCTGATAGAGACGGGCGGCAACCCCCAAAACCTGGTTGCGATAGACATAAAGACGCAGGTCGGTTTTCATCTCCCGCCCACTCTCCGGACATGGCGTCAACGAGGGGGGCACCAACCGCTGCACCAGGGTCTCTTCCGGGGGCAGGGTTTTATAACGTTTTCGCGTCATTTTGCCCCCCAGCAGCACCCCTCTGCTACCGTGGGAGGTGACTGGTTTCAACACCCATTGACGGCGCTCGGCCCAAAGCTGATCGGGTTCAAAATCAGCCAGCAGCCGGCTTTCAGGCACCACTTCGGTCAACTCGGCGATCACCTTGTCAGCCACCCCCAGGGATTTGAGCTGCCCGGCATCGGACCAGATAATCAAACGGCGTTTATCCCCCAACAGCCCATAGGCCCTGGGGTTGGGGCTCAAGCAGACTTTTCGGGCCAGATAGGCCTCACGCAGCCCGGCCAGCTCCGGGGTTTCCAGATAAAAATCACAGTGGCGGTTATAGACCATATCCACTCGATTATCCCGATGCCATACCCCTTCAGCCCCCATTTTCAAGCGGCTGGGATCCACCACCACCGAGCGCACCCCGTCGTGCCAGAAAAGCCCCTTCAACGCCTCCATCTCCCCATAAAGAAACTGCTTTTCAGGGGCATCATCCATAATGGCCACCATTCGGGGCAGAGGCTCACGCCCCTGACTGAAGAGATTCATCTCCTCTTCAAAAGAGCTGAGCATCCGCCGCTGATGACGGGATTGGGCCTGAAAATGGTGGGCGGAAAAATGGGGGCCTGCCGGAAATCCGGGAAAATGGGCCCGATAGGCAAACAGGCCACCACCGGCATTGGTATTGACCTCGATCAGGCGGGGGCCATCATCGGTGAGGTGAAAATCATAGCCCATCATCACCGCGTCGTGGCCGGGGTCAAACCGGGCCACCTCAGGCAAGGAGGCATCCACCAGCTGTCGATAGCTCTTTAGCCCCTGAACGTGAAAAATATGGCGCACACAACGCACCATCGCCCCCAGCTGATGCCGGGGAAGCAGGACGCCACAAGGGGCCAGGCCCCGACGATCCTCAGAAATGGATTCCGTCATGGGGAGTCACCTTTGGAATGGATATCCGAAAAAGAACAGATCATGCCCCGGGGCCTTTGGCTTGGGTATCGACCATGGATGGAGCCAGAGCTGTCACCTGGGCGGCGGCATCGAACCCGGCGCAGGAACGCAGGCTGGCAAAAATGCCCAGAGCGGCGGCCGCGGCCATCAGGGCAAAGAGTTTTTCCGCCCCCACCAGATCGAACAGGTAGCCCGAAAGGACCAGCCCCCCGCCCCCACCGATCCCGAAGGAGAAGGCCGAATACCACGCTTGGGCTGTGGCCCGGGAGTGCACGGGGGCCATTTCGAAGGTGCGGCGTACGGCGGCGATATGGAACGAAGCAAAGGTGGCTGCGTGGAGAATTTGCCCCAACACCAAGAGGGGCCAATAGAGGGTGAAGGCGTAGATCCCCCACCTGAAAAAGGCCAGCCCCAAAGAGCCAGACAGCACCAGCGCCAGACCAAAACGCCTGAGCAGCTGTTTGGACCAGAGCATCACCGCCACTTCCGCCACCACCCCCAAGACCCACAAAATGCCGATGGCGGTTTTGGAATAGCCATGATTTTGCAGGTGGATGGACATAAAACCGTAATAGGCCCCATGGGAAAATTGCATCAGGAGGGTGGAAAAATAGAACCACCGCACCCGAGAGAGGGAAAAGAGCTTGGGCGGGACTTGCTGGGAGGCGCTCCGGGGAGGGGGTTGAAAAACCGGCAGTGCCAGGGTCAACAGGGCGGTCAAAAAGAGCAGAGCCGCCAAAATCGGCAGCACGGGCGCCATCCCCCAACCATCGATCACAGGCCCCATGCCCAGTGCCAGGACGATAAACCCCACCGATCCCCATAGCCGAATCCGCCCGTAATCCCAGCCTCGCCGGGTGACGGTCTCCATGGTGGTGGCTTCCACCAGAGGCAGGG
Organism: Magnetococcales bacterium; assembly: GCA_015232395.1. Taxonomy (NCBI): domain Bacteria; kingdom Pseudomonadati; phylum Pseudomonadota; class Magnetococcia; order Magnetococcales; species Magnetococcales bacterium. Next base: position 33,044 of record JADFZT010000046.1, read on the forward strand.
GACCGGCGTGAAAAAAACTGAAAATGATGGTGGTAAAGATCAAGAAGGGAACGCTGGAACCGGCAAAAAAGAGGCAAAAGGCCACAAAAGTGGCGAAGGAGGTGGCCACGGTGACCCGCTGCCGGGAGCTGCCATCGGCCAAGCGACCCCATACCGGCGGCCCCAGCACCTTGATGCCCAGCGCCAGGGCCATCAGCCAGCCGATGGCTTGGGAGTCCGCCCCCAGGTTGGCCAGATAGAGGGGCCAATAGGGTATCCACACCCCCAAAAAGGCGAAAAAGAGGGCGTAATAACTCCCGAGAACCCCGTAGATCATTCGACGACGCATACCCACCGATTCCCGGGGACACCGCCCCAGGCCAATGAAAACGTTTAAAAAACAACGAACCGGAAGGCGCGCAAAGGGGTCTCAAAAACGACCCAAAACCCATTGGGGCACAATCAGGCGGGAGCGATAACCCATAAAATGGCTTTCAAACAGACCGTCGCCGTTGGTATCAATGAGATAATAGGGCACGCCGCCAAATGGAATGACTTCATATTGAAAAATCGCGCCGTTGGTGATGAACTCCAGCACTTGGTTACCGGCGGCATCCTCATATTTGCGGATGACTGTTTCCGGGCCGGGAACGTCCGGATCGACATCTTCCCGCAACTCGGAAATCAGGGGGCCTTTTTGGGGGACTTCATATCCCCCCTCCTTCACCCCGTCCGCTTCTGTTTCACTGGAAAAGGCGGGCTGGGGAACAATCATCCATGCCAGGGCCAATATCACAACCCCGGCCCAGACCGGCCAGAGCCGATTTGGGGAGATTGCGGATGGGCATGGCTTTCCAAGCGCGCCAGCAAGGGTTATCATCTGCCTCATGTCCGACTCCCGTTTATTCCTGTTTGATGGTTCCGGCTATTTCTACCAGGCGTTCCACGCGGTACGGAACCTCTCCCGCCGTGACGGTTTTCCCACCAACGCCATTTTCGGCTTCCTGAAAATGTTGCGCAAGGTGCTGGACCAACACCAGCCGGAATATCTGGCCATGGTGTTTGATGTCAGAGGTCCAACCTTCCGCCACAAGCTATACGAAAATTATAAAGCCCACCGCAAGCCCATGCCGGAGGAGCTTCGTCAGCAGATCCCCATTATCAAGCAGATGATGGATTGTCTCAACATTCCCCAGTTCGAATTACAGGGCTATGAAGCCGACGACATCCTGGGCACCATGGCCCGCGCCGCCGAAGCCCGGGGCATGGAGGTGATTATCGTCACCGCTGACAAGGATCTCCTACAGCTGGTCACCCCCCAAGTGACCATTCTCGACCCCAAGCAAAATCGCTTTTTAAAGCGGGCCGAAGTGGAAGCCAAGTGGGGCGTTCCCCCGGAGATGGTCCCCCAGGTGATCGCCCTGTGGGGAGATACCTCTGATAATATACCAGGGGTGCCGGGGGTGGGACAAAAAACCGCACCCAGGCTGCTCCATCAGTATGGCGATCTGGATGGACTCCTGGACAATATTCCCCGCATCAGCCAGCCCAAACTGCGCAAAAATCTGGAAACCCATATCGAACAGGTGCGCCTCTCCCTTTCTCTGGGCACCATCAACTGCCAGGTGCCCATTGAATTTGACCTGGAAAAACTAAAAAGCCAAGCCCCCAACTATGATCCTCTCCGGGCGCTCTTTGTGGAGATGGAGTTTACCGCCCAGGTGCGGGCGCTGGATCAGGAGCGGGCTCTGCTTGGGGGTTCAGCTGCATCCGGGCCTGAAGGTGAATCCAGCCTGGGGGGAGATACTGGGACCGATCCATCCGACCCGAAGGCAACACCTGCCAGCCCCTCAGTGGAAGCTGAAAATAACTATCGGGCCATCACCTCGGAAGATGATTTTGAGCTTTTTCTGAAGGAATTGAAGGGGCAGGATCAATTTTCCTTTGACACCGAAACCACCGGCACCGACCCTACCCAGGCCGAACTGGTGGGACTCTCCTTCTCCTGGCAGGCACGACGTGCGGTCTATCTTCCGGTAGCCCACACCCCCGAGGCCGCACCCGATGGACAACTCAATCGCGAGCGGGTGCTCCAGGCGCTGAAACCCATTTTGGAAAATCCCGAGATCGCCAAAACCGGGCAAAACATCAAATATGAGTATGTCCTCCTCCGCCAATACGATATCACCCTGGCGGGTATTGCCCGGGATACCATGCTCTTCTCCTATCTGATTTATGGCACGGCACGGCGTCACAACCTGGATGCCATCGCCCTGGAGGAGTTGGGACGCACCACCACGACCTTTAAAGAGGTGGCTGGCGTCGGCAAAAAGCAGCTCCGCTTTGATGCGGTCCCCCTGGAGCGGGCCACCCCTTACGCCTGTGAAGATGCCGATGTCGCCTGGGAAGCCGCCGAAAAGATGGCCCCTCCCCTGGCCGCCATTCCCGAAGTATTGAAACTCCACGATGAGATGGAGCTGCCGCTGATTCCGGTGTTGGGGGAGATGGAGCGGGCCGGGGTGCTGGTGGATCGGGAAGCATTGGCGGAAATGTCCGTCGATTTTACCACCCGACGGGAAGCCCTGGTGGCGGAAATCCACGAGCTGGCCGGAGAGCCCTTCAACGTCAACTCCACCCAGCAGCTGGGGCAGATTCTCTTTGAAAAGCTGGGCATCAAAGGGGGCAAACGAACCAAGACCGGCTTTTCCACCGATGTCAGCGTGCTCACCAAGCTGGCGGACAAGGGCCACGAAATTCCTGCCCGGGTGTTGCGTTATCGCAGTCTCACCAAACTCCAATCCACCTATACCGACGCCTTGATGGCATTGATCCACCCCGAAACCGGACGGGTGCATACCAGCTACAACCAGGCGGTCACCCTGACGGGTCGCCTCTCCTCATCAGATCCCAACCTGCAAAACATCCCCATCCGCACCGAGGAGGGACGTGCCATTCGGGGCGCTTTTATCGCTCCCAAAGGGTGGCAGCTTCTTTCAGCGGACTACAGCCAGATCGAACTGCGGCTGCTGGCCCATTTGGGCAAAGTGGAACGGCTGATGGCGGCCTTCCGGGAAGGGATCGATGTGCATTCCGCCACCGCCTCGGAGCTGTTTGACACCCCGGCCGATCAGGTGAGCGACGATGAGCGGCGCATGGCCAAAACCATCAACTTTGGCCTGATCTATGGCATGAGCGCCTTTGGCCTGGCCAAACGCCTGGAGATCAACAACTTCCAGGCCAGGGACTATATGGACCGCTATTTTCTCCGCTATCAGGGGGTGCGGGAATATATGGATCACGCCATCGAAGAGGCCCGCCGCAAGGGTTATGCTGAAACCCTCTGGGGCCGACGCTGCCGTATTCGGGATATCGAAAACACCAACCGCAATCTGCGTGAATTTGCCGAACGCACCGCTATCAATGCCCCCCTGCAAGGCTCTGCGGCAGATTTAATCAAGATCGCCATGATCCGCCTTCACAAAGCCCTGAATCAGGGAAATTTCAAGAGCCGGATGATTTTGCAGGTCCACGATGAATTGGTTTTGGAGGTGCCCGACGAGGAGCTGGAGCGGGTAAAACCAGTGATTCGGGAAGCGATGGAAGGGGCTGCGAGCCTGTCGGTGCCGTTGGTGGTGGATATCGGTACGGGTTCCAACTGGTCCCAGGCCCATTGATTCTGCCTGTTTATTTTATAGCAATTCAAATCAAGAATTGGACATATGCCGCTACACTTTTGCCGTCATTCCCGCGAATGCGGGAATCCAGGGAGTCTGGCGCAAATTTTTCCAAATTTTGCATAACTTTCAGCAAAACACCGGCCTTTCTTGAAGATTTGGTTTTTCCTTGAGGGCAATGATTATCTCCCTGGATCTCCGCCTTCGCGGGGATGACGAGTCAGGGAAGAGTGTCCAATTCTGAGATAGAACTGCTATAAAACAAAACAGCTCAATACAATCACATTTCTCGAATACATTTTTTCGGGAGACGAAAGATGAGTGGTGGAAACTGGTCGTTAAGCCCTGCCAATTGGAATCCAGACAGCACTGTTTTATATTTTCTTCCAGCTATTCTGGCATTGATCGCACCATCCATCATTTGCGGTTTTCAACACCATTTACTTTCAATCATATCGAGCCTTGTTGGATGTTTGGTTGTGATTGGCATCTATGGAGGGAACCTGTTAACCGTACCAGCCGTGATCGTCATCGCGCTCGAAGGGTGGGGTTGTTTTAAAGAGTGGCTTCTCGAAGGAAACGAAGAAACTGTCTTTCTGATCAATCAACTACGGTCATTGTTTACAGTCTAAACATCCAGGCTTTCCCGTTCGTCCCCCTTGATCCATTCGCCGCAGCCCGTCAGACGGCCCTGTCAATCCGTTCCCGAAATGGTTTGCAACCACGAAAGATAGGGTTTGGCGGGTTGTGGTGCTGGTTTCATGCCTGGGTTTCTGACGGGTAGACACGGAAATTTGTAAAATCCCGTTTTATAACGGGATGTTGTGCAGGTTATCCCC
>JADFZT010000047.1 GCA_015232395.1 Magnetococcales bacterium
AGGGCGCTAAAACCAGATGACCTGAAGAGCTGATAGGTAAAAATTCAGTCACTCCTTGGATCAACGCAAGCAGTGCCGCCTGAAAAAAATCCACTGACCACCCCCCTCCCCCAGCTTAATGGTTGCCCACCATCCACCCATTCGCCACAATACAGATGATCGAATACAGGCCAACAGGGAGTCCCTTGGAAATGCCCCTTATTCAATTCAACGTCTCCGGCATGTCCTGCCAGCACTGCGCGCAGTCAGTCCAGAATGCCGTCGAAAAAAATTCTGGTGTGGCAACCTGTCAGATCAATCTGGCCAAGGGAATAGTCACGGTCACCCTCTCTTCGGATGTTAACCAGAAAGCCCTGAAAAAACAGATCGAAAACGCCATTATCGCATCAGGCTATCAACTCCTGGCCACTTAACACACCTGCTGACCAACCAACCTGAACGCCAAGCTCACGTTATCCCCCGTCAACGCCCCTCCCAAACCAAACTCAAAGAGAGGTTTCCACAGAATCCTTCCACGGGACTTCTCCGTAGGTCACCCTGGCCAGATAGAGACCTACCGGAGGGGCCGTAGCAGCTGCCTGGGTGCGGTCCCGGGATTCAAACACCTCCTGAAACCGATCCAAATCCCACCCTCCCCGCCCCACCAACACCAGGGAGCCGACTATATTGCGCACCATATGCTGTAAAAAGGCATTCGCCCCGAGAATAATCCGCAGCTCATCTCCCTGCTGGATAATCTCCCCACGATAAAGAGTGCGTATCGGACTCTTCGCCTGACAAGCAGCTGCACGAAAAGCTGAAAAATCATGGGTGCCCTTCAATAGCGACAGGGCTTCAATCATGATTTGAATGTCCAACGGAAAAGAGAGATGCCAGACCCGATTGCGGTCCAAAGCGGAAGGGGTGGAACGGTTGAGTAGCCGGTAGTGGTATTCCCGATAGGTGGCCTGAAACCGAGCGTGAAAATCCTCCCCCACCGCTTCGGCAGAACGGATGCTGATCCGCTTGGGCGTCAAGGCATTCAAAGCCCGGACATAAACCTCCGGAGAGCGGGGGCGGCTGGTATCGAAATGGGCCACCTGCCCCAAAGCATGCACTCCAGAGTCAGTTCGGCCCGATCCGGTCACCTGTACGGCATGACCACAGAGGGAACCCAGCGCTTCTTCCAAAGCCCCCTGGATAGTCAGCCCATCGGGTTGACGCTGCCAGCCATAAAAACCGGACCCATCATATTCCAGAAGCAACCGGAATCGAGCCAAATGACCCCTACCTTCTCAAATTTGGGGTGATTTCAGATAGTGATGCCAAAATCAGGTGGATTTGCGAGAAGCCGCGACCCGAGCCTTGGCTGCTGCAGCTCGAGCCTTGGCTGCGGCCATCTTGGTCGCCTGGTCGTCACCGGCCCCACTCTTTTGGGCACCCGCTTCAGCTGCCTGACCATCCCCAGCCGCCTTTTTGGCCTTGGCAGCTGCCACTCGGGCCTTGGCAGCCTTGATCTTCGCTGCCCGTTCGTCAGCAGCAGGTGCCGCCTCTTTGGCATCACCCTCAGCAGCCGGAGCTGCCTCTCCCTTGGCAGCCGCTACACGGGCCTTGGCAGCCGCTACACGGGCCTTGGCAGCGGCAGCTTTGGCGGCGGCACCCTGGGGTGCTGCACTACCGTCTGCGCTGTCTGCCTTGGCAGCAGGCTTGGCAGGGGCTTTCCGGGGCGGACGGTTTTTCTTGGGTGGCTTACCCAGTGCCGGACGGTAGATCTCCACACGATCTCCCTCCTGAAGCACCTGATCCAGGGTTGTTACCTTGCCAAAAATACCGATCTTGTTCGTACCCAGATCAATTCCGGCATATTTCCCCAAAATCCCTGATTTTTGAATCGCCTGTTCAGCGGTTGTGCCTTCATCAACAACAAACTCCAACAAAGCCTGGCTCTTGGCTTCGGCATAGGTCACGGCTACTTTCATGGGGGTGTTCCTCCATCTAAAAACAGACTTAAGTCACCATTTTCTTCGATCACGGGGACAACCCGGGAAGCATAGCTGCATTAACGACTTCCTTTCAACCCGCGTTGCCTGTATATATGTATCCGTCGCAGGCGGGCTAAACAATATTGGAACCCTGGAGCAAACCGTAAGCTCATGAAAATCTTCGCGGTCTACAACATTAAAGGTGGCGTCGGCAAAACCACCACCTCTGTCAACCTGGCCTATCTTTCCGCAGCCCAAGGCACCCGAACCCTGATTTGGGATGTGGATCCACAAGGTGGCTCCAGCTACTATCTCTGCGTCAAACCAAAAATCAAGGGGGGGGTCAAAGAGCTTCTCAACAAAAAACCCTCCCTGGACACCATGCTGCGCATGACCGGCTATTCCAACCTGGATCTCCTGCCGTCAGATCTTTCCTACCGGCGCATGGATGAATTTCTCCAGGCCAAGGGCGACCCTCGCAAAGCATTGATGCGACTCGTCAAACCCTTAAGCAAAAAATATGACACCCTCTTTCTCGACTGCCCTCCCGGGCTCTCCCAGGTGACTGAAAGCATCTTCGAGATTGCCGACGGTTTGATCGTGCCACTCATCCCCACACCCCTCTCCCTGCGGGCCTACAACCGCTTGGTGCGCTTCCTGATCAACAAACGTTCCCGGAAGCTGGTGGTGATGCCCTTCTTCAACCACGTCAACCTCGACAAACCCATCCACCGGGTGGTCACCAAAAACGTTCAGAAAAAACACTCGATCTTCCTCAAGGGATCCATCCCGGAATCCAGCATCATCGAAGCCATGGGTGTCAAACGAGCGCCCCTCTTCACCTACGCCCGGGAAAGCTCGGAGTCCGACGACTACAAAATTCTCTGGTCGCAAATCAAGGATCGCTGCTGATCCCCGCTGCTGGCCTATAATTCGCCATCCGCTTTCACACCACCGATATCCACTCCACAAGGATATCGGATGGTTTCGTTTGTCGTTAAACGAAGTCAACGGATACTGGCTCTCAGCAACCAGTCATGACCAAGCCGGAAAAAAGCTGTGCGTGGTTTGGAAAAGCCAGAAAACCACTCAAACAGCCTGCCGATTGACTCAGCCAAAAATATCAGTGGAAAGATAGCGGTCCCCCCGATCAGGGAGAATCACCGCGATGCGAGCTGATGGCTGACAGGTTTCAGCCAAGCGCATGGCAGCAGCCACTGCTCCCCCTGCAGAAAGGCCTACAAAAATCCCCTCTTCCCGGGCCAAACGGTTGGTCACATCCAGAGCTTCGTCTGTGGTGACATCCAGCACCTCATCCACTCGTTTGGGTTCAAAAATTTTCGGCAGATAGGCTGCTGGCCAACGACGGATACCCGGAATGGCCGACCCTTCCGCTGGCTGCACCCCGACAATCATGATTGAATTGTTACGCTCTTTGAGCGCCCGTGAAACCCCCATGATGGTGCCGGTAGTGCCCATGGCACTGACAAAGTGGGTCACCCGTCCGCCGGTCCCTTCCCAAAGTTCAGGCCCTGTGGTGCGGTAGTGTACCCGCCAATTGTCCGGGTTGGAAAACTGATCGAACATGATTCCCTCACCGGCCTCCACCATCTCCCGGGCGCGATCAATGGCCCCTTCCATGCTGGCTTTGGCTGGGGTCAATTCAATATCGGCCCCATAGGCCAGCATCACGGCACGCCGCTCCACGGTCATACTCTCCGGCATCACCAGGGTGATGGGATAGCCACGCTTGGCGGCGATCATGGCCAGAGCAATGCCGGTATTGCCACTGGTCGGCTCAATGATCCGGGTGCCGGGTGCCAACACGCCACGGGATTCCGCCCCCATGAACATGCCGAGAGCAGCACGATCCTTGACCGAACCGCCGGGATTGGAGCCTTCCAGCTTGGCGAGAATTCGAACCCCATCGTAGGGGGCAGAAAGGCGGTTGAGGTCTACCAGGGGGGTATTGCCAATGACTGATTCCAAAGTTACCATAATCTTACCCTTGATGATGAAAAAACCTGCCAGCCAAGGGAAGGGAGTCGTCTGGATCTGAAGTGATAAGGGCTGGTTCTAAAATAGTGACCACGGAAAAAAATCATCCGGCCAAAAAAAAAGGAGCCAGATAGACCTGCCCCCATACTTCCACGAACCTATTTCATCACGTTTCAAGCGACCGACGCCCGTCCAATCAGCATTCCAATACTTCGCTAAAGCCGTTATTGCCACTTTTTTTCATTTTTTTCAAGTCCCGATCCAGCTTCTGAAAAAGATGCGACCAATCGATAGTACGGGTATCGATATGGTTCCACAACCCGGGACGTTCGGGGCGCAGGTTGGATAGATCCTTCAAACCGTTGTGAAAATTTTTCTTACTTAAATGCTCGCTCAACACCCGCAAGGCTTCCCGGACACACTTGGTCAGCTTAAACTTGACGATCACCTTCAGAAGGGTGGAATAGGTAAAAATAGGCGCGCCACTGCTAATACTTTCCCCATGAAGTTGCCGCACTTTCATGGAGACCAACGCCCCCAGCAAAACCAATGTACCGTGGCGGAGATTGACGCCGTTGGTGGTGCAGGTTTTTTCAAACTCGTGCTCCGAGCGACTGCAAAGCTCAGAACCCCGACGCATGAGGGAGGAATATTGATAGAGCGCTGTAGTCAGGCGGAATAAAAATTCCCGGTCGTTATAGTCATGGATGGTAAAGTCCCGAAACAGCAGGTCGTAGAGAGCTTCCAGGGGCTGACAAAAGATGCGTTCGATCTTTAGTTGGTCATACTCGAAGCGCAAATCTTCCATCACCTGCAGCTTGGAAATCGCCTCTCCCAGGCCGCTCAGGATAAATTCCCGGGGCATGCGCGATATCAACTCATGAAAAGCAAAAACCATGGCCGGCTGGCGGGATTGGACCGTGACGAAATCCTTACCTTCATCCTCCGGCAGAGCCGAACAGCCTGAAGCAAAACCGTCGTTGGAAAGATTGGTCAGAACAACGCACAGCTCTGCATCAAAATGGGCGCACGCCACCTTGGAAAAATCGATCAGCCGTCCACCACCCAGCACCAGCAGGCTTTTAAAGGGGGTTCCCTCAAACGTCTTTTCCACCGAGGCCATATTCAGATGGCTCGACATGAAGCGCACCGGGACATCCTGCTTGGAGAGGACCTTTTTAACGTCTGCGTAGAGGCTGTTATCCCGGACGAAACCGCTGGCAACAATCAGGTCTACCCTGCGGTCTGCCAGGATTTCCTTCAGACCTTTTTTGAATGGTCGATCGCTAAAGATCAAATCAGCCATTGCCACTCGCGCAAATCCGTTGGAGTCGGGAGAGAAAAGCTTCTTCCCGGCCTTTGGGCAGGGCCACCGCAGCCGGGTGCCGAAAGGGAGGCTGGGCAATGGAGCCAAAATCAACCCCCACACCTTTCAGATCCACCACATGACAGCCCATTTTATCCAACAGCAGGGAGGAAGGCCCGATATCCCAGATGTAGACATCCTTACTCATGTAGGCAAACGTTTGCCCCTCCAAAATACGCTTGAGAATGTAGGTCGCCGAACGGGGATAATCCACCACCCCCACCCCCAGAGCTTCGTGGATCGCCTCCGGGCTCCGATGTTCCGGGGAGAGCAGGTCATAGAAGCTTACCGATAGATAACATTCCGGCAGCCATTCCCTGGCCGGGGTAAGGGGCTTGCCGTCTCGATCCATCACCCCTTCGCTATCGGCAAAGGCCCAGTAAAATTGATCCAGACCTGCATAAAAATTGCCACCAAAAACAAATTCACGCCCCTGCATCAGGCCGATGGAGATGGAAAATTCCCGTTTGCCTTCGAGATAGGGCTTGGTGCCGTCCAGGGGATCCACCACAAAGCGAAATTCCCCGGGGGCGGGAGGGGCCTTGTTGTTAAACTCTTCGGAGATTACCGGGATGTCGCCAAAAGCCTGTTTTAAAAAAGCCAGCAGCTCTTTTTCGGTGTGGAGATCCACTTCAGAGACCACATCGTTGGCCCGCCATGCCTCTTTGAAGCTGGCATCGGATTTTAGCTGGGCCTGAACATCCTGCTGGCGATGCAGCTGATAGGCTCCAAGCTCTGCAAGCTTGGTCGTCAGGGCATCCATCTGATCGTGGAGTCGATCAATCATACGCCCTTGCTCTCGGAAAAGAGGAGATCCCAGCTATTCCAAAAATAGAGGGCTGCCGAGCCCCAGACCGCGATCAGGGTCATCCAGGTGTAGATGGTTTCATAGTAAACAGCGAGTTCAATTTCCTCAGGACGCAGCCAAAAAATCACCGCGAGCACCACCAGGGCAGCCCGAAGGGTCACAGTGTGCTCGTAGGTCGCCTTGAAAATATATTTGAAAGAGAGAAGATAGACTACGATTCCCAGCAAAATCAGGGGCTGTATGGTGGCATCCACCACGTTCATCAGGTAGAGGCAGGCCAGGGGCACCGAAACCAGTTCTGCCTTGGCCTTGGCCAAAAAAGAGGCTTTGATCACTTGGTTCATGGCGGCGGCATATTGTTTGATAAAAACCACCAGCAGATCCCGGATAATGATCAGGAAAAGAAACCACAAGGAGAGGTAACCGGCATCAATCAACATGATGCACAAGGCAAAATAAGAAATATGATCGACGATGGGATCAAAGTAGACCCCGAAGGTGGAGCCCATGTTGTAAGTGCGGGCCACCAGACCATCCACGGCGTCGAAAGCAAAAATCAAGGTAAAAGTAAGGCAGATGAGAGTGCGGGTGGTAACATCCGGCATGGCAAACCACAGGGCGAACAGGGGGAAGATCAGAACAAACCGCGAAACGGTGATCTGATTGGGTGTCAGCAGTGGTTTTTTCAGGTTTCCCATGCTTTTCCCCCGGGGGATGACAGTGCCATACAAGTGGATAAAGCGGTACCGCAGGATCGGAAGATCCCGTTTGGCCCGCTCGAAACGCCCTCATTAATGTGTCCATAACCTTACCTCAAGATAGCTCAATTGGCAAAGGTTCCCCCCCTTAAACCTCTTCCAGTCACCTCACAATCACTCTTTCAGCCTGGTTGTAAAGAGTTTTTTTTCTTGAAGGTTCAGGGAGTTCACCCCCATGGTTGATAAAAGCCGTTGCAAAAAGCCATGGGCGGCCAATCGTCCCAGCCCCCCATCCCGACAGGCGCGCTCCCCATAAAGCGAAACCCCATCCCCGGGCTGGTTCGGGGAAACCAAAATCACCGGCACCGGATCACCACTGTGGCGACCCGTGGCAGAGGGGGTGGTATGATCGGCGGCTATGGCGATGCAGGCCTTGCCGGAGATCCGGACCAAAGGGGCCAAAGCCTGATCGATCTGTTCAATGACCTTTTTTTTACCCAAGGGATGGCCATCGTGGGCAAAAAGGTCCGGCCCCTTGATGTGAAGAAATACCAGGTCGTGGGTTTTCAATGCGACCAGGGCCATTTTGACCTTGGCCTCCAGATCGGTTTTGATCCCACCAGTAAAACGGGCATCCGTCAAAACCTTGAAACCCAGTAGCCGCCCCAGGCCAATCACGGTTCGCTCCCCTGCCACCACCGCTCCCTTGAGTCCCAGAGAACCGAGCACTCCCCTCCCCGACCAAGCCCCTCCAGCTTTGCGGGGCAGAAGGATATTGCCGGGCAAAAGCCCCTCCTCCAGCCGGCGGCGATTGATGGGATGATCCCACAACAGATCGAAGGAACGCTTCACGAACTGATTGACCGCCTCGGCGGCCTTCCAGGAGGCTTCGGTGGATTTCCCAGGTTGAGGCAGGCACGCCAACACACCAGCCCCCTCCCCCCCCGCACCGGGGTCTGCATCGGTGATATCGGCAGAGAGCCCCTTCCCCCTCAAAAGCATCACGGCCCGGTGGCCTGTCGCGGCTTTGATACGCACCCCGATTCCCTGCCACACCCCCATCTCCCGGTTCAGGGTTTCGGCCAGGGCGACCGTATCCGGAGGTTGGATGCGGCCCGCTCGGCGATCAATAATCCGCCAGGGGTTGCTTGAAGGCCTTTCCGTCGAAGGATCTCCCAAAGCAGGCCGGTCAGAGGACTTTTGCGCCAGGTCTTGGAGTTGGACTGTGGCAAAATTACAGCGGAGCGCCACATCCCCGGCTTGCAGTGGCCAACCGATCCCGGCTGCCTCGACCACGCCCCGGGCTGGCACTTTAGCCATGGAGGGAAAAAAGCCCATCAACTGCCCCACCCCCACATCGGTGGAGACTGCGATACCCGGCGCTATGGGATCCACAAGCCCTGTGAGGCCCTGCTCTGCCAACTGGTCCAGATGGGGGGTGAGTGCCGCTTCCAGGGGCGTTTGGCCCGCCAGTTCGGCCACGGGACGATCCCCCAAACCATCCAGTATGACCATCAATCCAGGCTGCTCTCTATTCACGGCATTCTTCCCAAAACCAGATATTGCCCCAACTCCCACCCCACAGCCTTCCTCTCCCCACTACTTCCATCAAACCCTAACCCTGTCCCTCAAACGCTGTCCACGCCATTATCATGCACCGATATTTCAGAAAATCTGAAAAAATCTCACTCCCCATTTGATTACATAACGCCAAAAATTTCCTCTGACCCGATATCACCCAAAAACCATATCAAATAGCAAACCGACTATCCGCCCCCCTCTTGACTATTCACAAACATTTCAGGCAACACTGAAAAATCTCTTGTTCATCAACCATCTCAAAGGCCACACCCTCCCACCATGATCGGGACGCAAGCCATCAGCAGGCAGACTTGTTTCCTCCCCAACCAAAGCCAAATGGCCCCTTCCCCAAAAAAAGTGAGGGTGATTGCGAATAATCCGTTGCCAAACCCCCCAAACCCCCTTAATCTGTGCGCCCCGAGGGTCAAGGGGGTTTGGAAAGATTTGCCGGGAGACGAAATCAGCTGTTTTTATTCGTTCTACGGCAATGGCCTGATGCATTGAATTATCCATATGTGCATCAGGAAACAGAGCACGATCCTTCTCGCCTAACGGTTATGTCCCGTTCGTCTAGTGGCCTAGGACACTGGCCTTTCACGCCGGCAACAGGGGTTCGATTCCCCTACGGGACGCCATTTTATATCTCAGCAGCACCTATTCCAAACTTGGGTCCGACCTGGATAGGGTGCTGCTCTTAAGGATAACGCGCCTCTGGCTCATCACGCCAAGCGCCGCCGCCTCTCTGGATCCGATTTTCGGGAACCTGCCATGCCCCGTCAGCTACTCATTATGCGCCACGCAAAGTCGGCCTGGGACACCAATGCCCCCAGTGACTTTGAACGTCCACTGGCCAAACGTGGACTACGGGACGCCCCAAGGATGGGCAGCTGGCTGAAAAAACAGAAGCTGACCCCTGATCTGGTGATCAGCTCTCCAGCAGAGCGGGCCAAGCAGACCGCCCAAATCGTCTCCAAGGCCATGGGCCTCAAAAAAAAGCGGATCCAGTGGGATTCCCGGGTTTATGGGGCGGGCACCGAAGATCTTCTGGAAATTCTGGCTGAACTTGCCAAAAAAAACAAATCAGTCATCCTGATCGGCCACAACCCTGGTCTGGAGTTTCTCTACGCCTATCTGGTGGGGCCGGAAGGAATGATGGGCATTGATGCGGGTCTCATCAAAACCGCCACAGTCGTACAACTGGAAATGCCCGAAGACTGGAACGACCTGAAATCCGGTTCAGCCAAGCTGATAACGGTGCAAAACCCCGGAGATCTGCCCAGCTGACAGCCATACCGCACCACCTCCAAATCGTTGGCGACCCCAGCGTTTGACGGGCCATTCGAAAACCCATGGAACAGACCCTCAAACACCTGCGTGCCAATCGCGCCGCCAACCTTGAAACCCTGAAACGCTATCTGGAATTTCCCTCGGTCTCTGCCAATCCCCAACGGGCAGGCGATATTTCCCGTTGCGCTGATTTTACCGCCAAACTCCTGAAACAGGCTGGGCTGGATGAGGTCGCTGTTCACCCAACCCCGGGCCACCCCCTGGTGACCGCTGCCTGGCGAGGTGCCCCTGGCAAACCCACGGTGCTGATCTACGGCCACTACGACGTACAGCCCGAAGATCCCCTTGATGCCTGGGAGCAGCCCCCCTTCGCCCCCTGGATCAAGAACGACCGGATCATTGCCCGGGGTTCTGCCGATGATAAGGGGCAGATCCTGATGCACATCCAGGCCATCGAGGCCATGCGCCGGGAAAACCGCCCCCTGCCGGTCAACGTGGTTTTTTTGATCGAAGGGGAGGAGGAGATCGGCTCCCCCAATCTGCCCCCCTTCATTCAAACCCATCAAAAAGACCTCCAGGCCGACATCTGTCTGGTCTCCGACTCCGCCATGTGGAGTACTGAAATCCCGGCGATCACCATGGGGCTGAGAGGTCTGGTGGTGATGGAGGTGACGGTCACCGGCCCCAGCCTGGATCTCCACTCCGGTACTTATGGTGGTGCTGTCGCCAACCCCCTGGAAGCCCTCTCCCGAATGATCGCCTCCCTAAAAGACGATCAGGGGCGCATTCAGGTGCCGGGCTTCTATGATCGGGTGCAGCCCATCACTGAAGCCGAACGCCGGGATCTGGAAGAAATCCCTTTTGATGAGAAAGCCTACCTGAAAAAAATCGGCCTGGATATCGGCTGGGGTGAAGAGGGACACACCCTGCTGGAACAGCTCTGGTATCGCCCCACTCTGGAGATCAACGGCCTTTGGGGGGGATTTACCGGGGCTGGTATCAAAACCGTCCTCCCCTCCCAAGCCCACGCCAAAATCACCCTGCGCCTGGTGCCGGATCAGGATCCCGCAGAAATGGCCGATCTGGTCTTGGAGCACCTGCGTCGCATTGCCCCCCCCTGGGTCTCGGTTGAAGCCAACCGCCTGCCTGGTGGCGGCTCAGCGGTGGTGGTCCCCCGAGAAATCCCCGCCATGGCAGCCGCCACCCAGGCGCTGACCGAAAGTTTCGGCCACAAGCCCCTCTTCATCCGGGAGGGCGGATCCATTCCGGTGGTGGCGGAATTTAAAAACCTTCTCAACGCCTACACCCTGCTGATCGGCTTCAGCCCCCCCAACGCCAAAACCCACTCCCCCAACGAAAATTTCCACCTGCCCACCTTCCATACCGGCACGGAAAGCCTGGTCAGACTGCTCCACCACCTGGGGGAACAGAATCCTTCGGCCTGACTCCGCCTGGTCGGTTCACTACGGTACTTTCACTGACTAAAACTGAGCTTCCCCTCCAGGACAGCAGCCCACCCAAACCACCGTCATTCCACACTTTCCGCCCCAGCCAACCCAAAAAAACAGTCTCTCAAAAAATATATGGTTGCAAACATACATACCGGTCGGTATGCTCTTCCAGCATACATACCGGTTGGTATGTTATAGGTAGACATCAAAGAAGATCTCTCAAAACGGTTGGTGTGTTGTCGATGGCTGTTGAAGCCGATCAGCTGACACTGATCCACGGTAGCCCATCCATCACACCGTCAGCTGGGGAGCACCATGAAACGCAATGCCGACCAAACCCGGGAGCGGCTGCTGGAAGCGGCTCACTATGAGATCCATCGCAAGGGATTTCAAGCCGCTTCCCTCACCGACATCCTGTCTCGGGCCGGGCTTACCAAAGGGGCCATGTATCACCATTTTGCCAACAAAAAAGCCCTGGGCTATGCCGTGGTGGAAGAGCGAATCAAACTCGACATGGAGGAGGTTCTCCTTCGACCGCTCAAAGAAAATGTGCACTTTATCGACGGTTTTCACCAATCCCTTAAAGATGGCTCCGAGCTGCACGGGGAGGACCTGGTCACCTTGGGGTGTCCGTTGAACAATCTGGCCCAGGAGATGTCCCTGATCGATGAGGGGTTTCGTTTGCGGTTGGATGCGGTTTTTCGCTGGTGGCGTGATCGGATGGCCGAAGGCTTCCGCCAGGCCCAGAAGCGAGGGGAAGTCCGCCGGGAGATCGACCCGGAAAAAACCGCCATCTTCATACAAGCTTCCATGGAGGGGTGTGTCAGCATCGCCAAAAATGCCCAGAGCCGGGAGATTTTCCAAAACTGTCTCACCTCCCTGAGCGACTATCTCAACACGCTACGCGCTACCTGAATCAAGCCCTATTCAAAAGGAATTATTCTCATGTTGGAACGTTTTTCCCGAGGAGTCATTCGC
This sequence comes from Magnetococcales bacterium, assembly GCA_015232395.1. Classification (NCBI taxonomy): domain Bacteria; kingdom Pseudomonadati; phylum Pseudomonadota; class Magnetococcia; order Magnetococcales; species Magnetococcales bacterium. Next base: position 12,129 of record JADFZT010000047.1, read on the forward strand.
CTGCGCTGGTTGATCATCCCTCTGACCCTGATTTTGGTGGCCGCAGCTGGGTCTGGGGTGAAAAATCTGCGATTTGACAGCGATTACCGGATCTTTTTCAGTGAAGAAAATCCCCAACTCCTGGCCTTCGATGCCCTGCAAAACACCTATACAAAAAATGACAATGTCCTCTTTGTGCTGGCCCCCAAGGGGGGGGATGTCTTTACCGGGGAACTACTCCAGGCGGTGGTGGAGTTGACCGAGGAGAGCTGGCAGATTCCCTACTCCATCCGGGTGGACTCCCTCACCAACTATCAGCACACCCAGGCCGAAGAGGATGACCTGATCGTCGCCGACCTGGTAGAGGATCCCCTCTCCCTGGATCAGACGGCCCTGGATCGCATTCGTAATATCGCCCTCAACGAACCCCGACTTAAAAACCGCACGGTCTCTCCCCAAGGAGATGTCACCGGGGTCAACGTCACCATCCAACTTCCCGGCAAACGGCCTGATGCGGAAGTACCGGAGGTGGCCGCCTTTGCTCGTCAGATAGCCGAAAAACTCCGCAACGCCCATCCCGATATTGAGATCCATCTTACCGGCATGTCCATGATGAACAACGCCTTTCCCGAGGCTTCCATCAAGGATATGTCCACACTGATTCCGGGAATGTTTTTGGTGGTGATCCTGGTATTGGGCACCCTGTTACGCTCCCTCTGGGCGACGGTGGGCACGGTGCTGGTTATCTTTTTGTCCATCATCACCGCCATGGGGCTTACCGGCTGGCTGGGCATCGGCCTCTCCGGCCCCACCTCTGCCGCTCCCACGATTATTTTGACCATGGCGGTAGCCGATAGCGTCCATATCCTGATCACCTTTCTCACCGCTCTGCGACGCCAAGGTTTGAATCGTAAAGAGGCGCTGCTTGAAAGCCTGCGCATCAACATGCAGCCGATTTTTTTGACCAGCCTTACCACAGCCATCGGCTTTTTGAGCATGAATTTTGGCGATGTTCCCCCCTTCCGGGATCTGGGCAATATCGTTGCCATGGGGGTGGTGGCGGCCTTCATACTGTCGGTCACCTTTTTGCCCGCCTTGATCTCCCTTTTGCCGGTCAAGGTCAGCTTTTCCCGCACCCGAACGGGGATGGCCATGGAGCGATTGGGGGATTTTGTGGTTCAGCGTCGTAACGGGCTTCTTTGGGGGATGTCGGCGCTCGCTCTGGGGTTGGTGGCTTGCATTCCCCTCAACGAACTGAACGACGAATTTGTCAAATATTTCAGTGAGGAAGTCGAATTTCGCCGGGCGACTGATTTTTCCTCGGAGCGGCTGACCGGCATCTATCAGATCGAATATTCCATAGAATCCGGTGAGAGCAACGGGGTGGCCAAGCCGGATTTTCTCAAGGATGTGGATCGTTTTGCCGACTGGTATCGCCAACAGCCGGAGGTGATCCACGTCAACACCCTGACCGACACCTTCAAGCGTTTGAACCGCAGCATGCATGGAGACGATCCCGCCTACTATCGACTCCCCGAGGCCAGGGATCTGGCGGCGCAATATCTCCTGCTCTATGAGATGTCCCTCCCCTATGGCCTGGATCTGAACAATCAGATCAACGTCGATAAATCCGCCACCCGCTTTACCGCGACCCTGCAAAACATCTCCACCAACGAAGTGCTCGCTCTGGCGGATCGGGCCAAGGCCTGGCTCCAGGCCAACCTGCCCCCGGTGATGCAGGCGGAAGGGTCGAGCCCCACGATCATGTTTGCCCATATCGGCAAGCGTAACATTCAGTCCATGCTCACAGGGGCCACCATCGCTCTGGTGCTGATCTCCGGGATTCTCATCATCGCCTTGCGCTCCATCAAAATCGGCCTGATCAGCCTGATACCCAACCTGGTCCCCATGGGCATGGCTTTCGGCTTTTGGGGCATCGTGGAGGGAGAGGTGGGGCTTGCCCTCTCAGTGGTGACCGGCATGACCCTCGGTATCGTGGTGGATGATTCGGTGCACTTTTTATCCAAATATCTGCGTGCCCGGCGTGAAAATGGCGGCCTCTCTTCGGCAGAGGCGGTGCGCTATGCCTTTGCCAATGTCGGTACCGCCCTTTGGGTCACCTCTCTGGTGCTGGTCGCCGGCTTTTTCGTGCTGACCTTTTCTTCCTTCAAACTCAACTCCGGCATGGGGCTGCTGGCCGGTATCACCATCTCCTTTGCCCTGATCGCTGATTTTCTGCTCCTGCCCCCACTGCTGATGAAACTGGAGGATTGAACCAATGAAACGTATTGCCTGGCTTTTTATACTCGCTCTTTTGCCCCTCTCGCCCCTCTCCGCCGAGGCTCAAACCCCTGAGGAAAAGGGGCTTGCCATCGCCCGGGAAGCGGATCTGCGGGATACCGGATTTGCTGATCAGAGCAACCAGATGGTCATGACCCTGAAAAACCGCCATGGGGAGAGCAGTGTTCGCCACATGCGGCTCAAAGTGCTGGAAGTAGAGGGGGATGGGGACAAAAGCCTCTCCATTTTCAACCGCCCCCGGGATATCAAAGGCACCGCCATGCTCACTTTTTCCCACGCCACCGAGCCGGACGACCAGTGGATGTATCTCCCCGCCTTGAAAAGGGTCAAACGCATCTCCTCCCGCAACAAGTCCGGCCCCTTCATGGGCAGCGAGTTTGCCTTTGAGGATCTGGGCAGCCAGGAGGTCGAAAAATATACCTACCGCTGGCTTCGGGACGAACCCCTGGATGGTCGGGACTGCTTTGTCATCGAGCGGATTCCAGCCTACAAACATTCCGGCTACACCAGCCAGACCGTTTGGTTGGACAAACAGATGTATCAACCCTTGAAGGTGGACTATTTTGACCGCAAAAAAGCCCTGCTCAAGACCCAGACCTTTGGGGAATATCGCCAATATCTGGATCAATTTTGGCGGGCCCATGACATCCACATGGTCAATCATCAAACCGGCAAATCCACCCATCTCGAATGGTCGGATGTGCAGTTCAAGACCGGCCTGTCTGAGCGGGATTTTAATCGCAACAGCCTGAAGCGGGCCAAATAATCCCAAAGAAGAGCGAGGAGGCTTTTAAGCTCAGCCCCTCTTTTCCCTCTTGCAAACGGTCCCCGTGGAGCAGCGGATGTCAAAGGCGACTCATTTTAACCACTCAGGCAAACCCTCTCAGGATGCCTCTACAAATGCTCAGATGACAGCCAGCACCAGGACCAAACGATGTTGGCTGCATGGGGGGGGTGGCCTCTTGCCAGCTGCGATGCTTTTGGGGCTGCTCTCCCTCCTGCTGCCGGGAACCCTCCGGGCTGAAGGGAGCGAGTGGGACCATTGGGAGGTTTCCGGACATATTGCCGCCCAAACCCAGTGGTTTCCCAAAAGCCCCGGGGATTCGTCCCAACGCCGTTTTTACCCCTCCCTCTCCTTTCAACCGGAGTTTTACCGGGAGTGGGATGGGGGTAATCAGAGCCTGACTTTCGTCCCCTTTGTGCGTCTTGATGCCCACGATACCGAGCGGACCCATGGGGATATTCGAGAGCTGACCTGGCTTAAAGCAGCCGATTTTTGGGAGTTCCGGGCGGGATTGCGCAAGGTTTACTGGGGGGTGACTGAATCCCAACACCTGGTGGATGTGATCAACCAGACCGATCTGGTGGAGAGCCCGGATGGCGAGGAAAAGCTGGGCCAACCCATGGTCAATCTCTCCCTCAGCCTCGATTGGGGCACCCTGGATCTCTACTGGCTCCCCTGGTTTCGGGAGCGCACTTTTCCGGGCCGGGAGGGACGCCTGCGCACGCCGCTGGTGGTGGATACCGATCAAACCCGTTATGAATCCGCAGCGGGAGAGAGCCATCAGGATTTTGCCATTCGCTGGTTTCAAACCCTGGGAGATTGGGAGGTGGGGCTCTCCCATTTTTCAGGAACCAGCCGGGATCCCTCTCTGATCCCCGGTACCAACGACCAGGGAGAGGCGGTACTCATCCCCTACTATGAAAAGATCGATCAGACCGGGGTGGATGTTCAAGGCACCTTCGAAGCGTGGCTCTGGAAGGGGGAGATCATCTCTCGCAGCGGTCAGGGAGATCGCTACACGGCCCTCACCGCAGGCTTGGAATATACCTTCGTAGGGATTTTGGAATCAGATGCCGATCTGGGGGTGATTGCTGAATATCTGTTCGATGACCGTAACAATCAGGCCACTTCCCCCTTTGAAGATGACATCATGGCCGGATTCAGGTTGGCCCTCAACGACACCCAAAGCAGCGATCTGTTGCTGGGAGCCATCGTTGATCGGGAGAGCGGTGCGGTGGCTTCCAGCCTGGAAGCCAATCGGCGTCTCTGGGACGATTGGAAAATCTCTCTGGAAGGCCGCTATTTTGGCAACATTCCCTCAAATGACCCCCTCTACGCCTTCAAACGGGATCACTATCTGCAACTGGAACTGGCTCGTTACTATTGACCCTTTTCCTTCTGTTTTGTGATCTAAAATCATCTATCGGACAGAAAGTTGAACAATTTTTAAACGCAAATAAAACTCATTCTTACTTGACTCTTTTTCCAGACCGGGCTATCTACCCTATTGATGGTGTCATTCCAGACTATTCACAAAAATGATGTGGAATGATGGATATTTCAATAGGTGCAGGCTTTACCACTCGGGGGAGGTGGTTGGGCTATTTTCCTGTGGGCGGCTTCAGCCGAACGGCAGGGTGCATCAGAAGCCGTGTTGGGGGGGCGTTCGTTTTGGAAAAGCAGATAGCGACGATTATTGTCGAAGCCGTTAAAGAGATCACCTCCGCCTATCTCTTTATGGAAATAGAAGCAGGCCCTGCTATCAACAAACCCATCGACGACACCTATCGTCCACCAAACTCAGAAGCCACTGCCTTGATCGGATTGGATGGCGGCCTTCAGGGAGGCATTTTTCTTTCGGCCCCGGAGCACATGGCAGATTATCTGGCCAGCGCCATGGCCGGAGAGGAGTTGAACAATTTTGATGAAATGGTTCGGGACGCCTTTGGGGAGATCGCCAACATGATTGCTGGCGGCATTCAAACCAATCTCTCCACTGAACTGGGCGCCATTGAACTATCCCCCCCCTCCATCATCTCCCATGGGGATGCCGAGGCGACCTACCAAGGCTATAACCGCAGTGTCCGGCAATTTTTCAAAACCGATTCCGGCCCCTTCTTCGTGGAAGTTTTCTACACCTGATCCGCTCCGGGACTGAACACCTAAAGGGATTTCATTGCCCCCAGCAGCGCCTCGGATTGGGGGGGATAGACCAGATATGTGGAGACAAACGCCCATTGGCTGGCAGCCCTGCGCAAAAAATAGATAAAGCCCCCATGCCCCACCTGATAGGGGTCGGCCAGGGAGGGGGTGGCATAGACACCAAACTGTCGTGCCATCTGCTTAAGCTCCATCGGCGGCAGATCCACTCCCCGAAAATCGGGGTGAAAGGCCTTGGCATAGGAGTCGGCCATATCGTTTAGTTCCGGATGATGATTGGCTGCCAGGTTAACGAAAGTAACCCCGACCGATGCTGTCGGATTTTCCCCTGAAAACGGCTCGTAAGCCCGGGCCAGGGCATTGAGGGCTACGGGGCAAGCGACATCACACCCCACGAAACCAAAATAGACCACCTCCCCGGCATGGGGGGAACGATCCAGAAAAGGGGCTTGAATGCGTCGGTTGGTGGTGAGAAAACCATCGCCGTCACCATTAAAAACCGGCAGGGCCAATACAAAAAGCCACGCCAGGTTGAGTCCAATCAAAAAAATGCCAAAAATGACCTTTTTTCGCCCCCCGCCACCATTTTCAAACGCTGCCTTTTCCGAAGTGGCCATTTGGCTCAACAGGACTCAATAGGAAAATTGATTTTGGGCGGCATGGAGCTGCTCACCGCTCTGCTCCAAAGAAGCGATGATGGCACTGAGGCTGTCCAAGGCATCCCGCTGCTGGGTGATCAATTCAAACACCCCGCTGACACTTGCCATCACCTGACTGGAGGCTGTGTCGGTTCGCCCGGCGGCATCACGGATGGTCTGAGAGAGGGCTCGGGATTCGGAGCTTTTTTCTGCTACCTGACCGGCTGAATCGCTGGCATGCGCCACCGCCTCGGTGATCTCCTGGGTGTTGTTGACGGCATTATCCGAGGCTATACCCAACTCCTGGGAAATCCCCTCCAGATCCCGGGCGCTTTGGGTCACCACATTCACATCCGCCTGCACCTCTCCCATGGAAGTGGCCAACTGCCCCATGGTAGCCTCTTGATTTTCCATGGCAAAGTTAATCGTATCGTTGGTGTGGTGAATTTTTTCCACGATAGCGGTGATCTCGATGACAGCCTCAGTAGACTCTTTGGAGATGGATTGCACCTGGGCTATCTTTTGGGAGATGGCCCGGGTGGCGTTGGCGGTCTGGTGGGCAAGCTCCTTGACCTCATTGGCCACCACCGCAAACCCCTTCCCCGCCTCCCCGGCACCAGCCGCCTCAATAGAGGCATTCAAGGCCAGCATGTTGGTCTGATCGGCAATGTCGTTGATTCCCTCCACCACCAAGTCGATTTCACCGGCAGAATCAGTCAGTTTTTTGGAGACATCCAGAATATCCCGGGCGCGATGGCTCGCCTGGCCTGATTCGGCCTTGGCGGCCTTGAGGCGTATGCGAAAGTCGGCCAGAGTCTGGGTCATACCCTGGAGGACACTGGAAACGTGCCCCACCGACCGGTTGACCCGCTCCTGACTTTCGTTGACCCCGTAGAGGTTGCTTTTGATCTGCTCGGCAGAATCGGTGACACTGCCTACGACGTCGCTGGTGATCTGGGTTGATTGTAGAATGGTGCCCAGATGAGAGGAGAGATCCACCGCTGCATCTGAAATCACTTCGATATGTCCGGAAGAGCTCTCCACAGAGGTGCGAATGCCGGAGATATCCCCCCCCAGGCTCTTATTCTCTTCCACCACCTCCTGGGCAATGGCCCGGGTCTGCTCGGAATTACCGTTGAGTTGCGTTTGAATGGTAACAAGCTCCCGAATCAACCCCTCCACCTGCCCGGCCTGCTCCCGAATGGCGTTAAATATTTGACCCAGGGTATCCAAAAATTGATTGACCAGGATCCCCTTACCACGGCTATCCGCCACCCGGATGGAGAGATCCTTTTCGGTAATAATGCGCTGGATGGCCGCTGAAATACCGCTGTCGGTGATAAACTGACCGGTGATCTGCAAGATGATCATGGAGAGTGCCACAGTCGCTGCAATCACGAACACACCGTGGAGTAAAACGATATCCCAACCATAGCCGTAGTTGAACACCAGGAGGGGAATGTCAAAAAAGCGGGTATCGTAGATCTGGAAAAGATTGAACAGGCCGTGATGAATCACTGCTGTGGCAGAAGCCGCCAGGAGGGGCAGGATATCCTTATAGCGCACCAAAAAGGAGAGAGAGACAAAGACATGAAAGTGCATCTCGATCCGCCCCATGTGCTGCTGGATCATGATGGCGGAAAAAACAATAAAAGAAATACCGATAAGGGTACGTGAAACGGCACTACCTGGAAAAAAACGATATCCCACATAAGCTATTCCGGTCGTCACCCCCCCACCGATAAAGCCCAGCAGGTAAAACCCATGCGTGTAAGCCGTGAGTGTGGAGACAATCCCCCACTGAATTCCCAAAAGAAGCAGCATAAAGCGATCGGTTTGAATAAAATCAGCCTCAAGCACCTTTCGGGTTTCCTGGGGAAGGTGGGCATCATAAGCTGGAAAAAAGTTGATCATGGCAATATATCGATCCAGTGGAGGTGTTGAAATACTGGTTGAAAAGGGTATGCGATAAAGATGATCGTAGGATTTTCCAGGCTCCCCCCCGGTCAAACCGACTGATTGCGACCGATAATATCCCATATCCCCTGGAAGTAACAGCAAATCCAGCCTTTTTACTTCAAGAGCTGTTTAAAAAAATATTTTCACCCCTCAGCTGGACATAACCCACCGCCAAGAATCCGACTCCCCTCCCCCCGCCGCCTCATCACACATTGACCCAAAAAATACCGGAAGCAATCCCCCCGAGCCCAGCCTACATGCCAGCCCACACCGATCCACACGCCTCCCTCCCAGGCAGCCCTCATATTGTGTTGGCATGATTCCTGCTGTAAGTGCCTCATCAAAACATCGTTTTTGAGATGATACTAAAGAGGCTCGCCAAAGAACTTTTAATTCGTTCTCAATGGATTGGGACATGAACAACACTCAAAACAAAATCAAGATGATGCTCGCAGCCACCCTGGTCGGCACCGTCATCACCGCCAATACCGCCAAATCGGATGTGCTGTTCACAGTACCTGCGGTGGCGACTGTAGCCGGTATCGCCGCCTACTCGGGGTATCAATTTGGGGAGCAGCTGTTGAACGGCACCCAGCAGCATTGTCAGGCGGTCTCTTACCAGAGCGATCCGGTCTGCCAAAACGTCGAACATCTCCCGGAGCCCTACTCCCGCTCAGCCCTTCCCGACGTACCACCACCGGTACTCTTTTCGCCTGGTCAAAACCCACAGGCGGGTACAGATCAGCTGCGATTTTATCGGTAAGGCCCGACTCATTCCCATCTGGATATGAGCGGTTCCCAATCAAGCATTCAACGCTTTTTAAAAAAAGACGTGACGACCATGAATAAACGACTCGGACCTGTTTTTTCCGCCCTTTTCGCCGCCTCCATCTTTGCCACCGGCCCGGTTCAGGCAGAAGCCCCGGTGGCTTCAGCGCTGGCTACCTTGGATGGCAGCATTGTCGAATTGGTTGGCGAGGGGGATGCCGTCACACTGGACGCCTCCACCTCCACCGATATCGACGACGACATCGCCACCTATTATTGGCAACAAACCGAAGGGAGCAGCGTCACCCTGGATGACGCCAACGCCGAAACAGCCGGCTTCACCGCTCCCACCGATCTGGGGACGGGAGAGGCACTGATCTTTTGGCTTACGGTCACCGACAACGAAGGTGACACGGACATGGACATGGTGATTGTCAATGTCTCGGATGAGAGACCCCCTCCCACTGCCGAGGCAGGCCCCACCCAGACTGTTTCGGAAGGGGAGAGCGTCACCCTCTACGGCTCCGGCTCCCGGGATGAAAACAGCGACATAGAGAGCTACTCCTGGAACCAGATTTCCGGCCCCTCGGTAACCCTCTCCAGCTCCACCGCCGCTGACCCTACCTTCACCAGCCCCGAGCTGGAAGATGGCTCCACCTCCCTGGTGTTCCAGCTGACGGTAACCAATGACTACGGCCTCAAATCCAACGATGAAGTAATCATCAACCTGGTCAATCTCAATCAAGCCCCATCCGCCGATGCCGGAGACGACCAGAGCGCCGATGCCGGGGACACCGTCACCTTGGACGGCAGTGGCTCCAGCGACAACGAAGATGCCTCGATTACCTACGTCTGGAGTCAGACCGCAGGCACCAGCGTCACCCTGGACAGCCTCAACACAGCCTCCCCCACTTTCACCGCCCCCACCACCGATAGCGACGGCGAGGCCCTGCGCTTCAGCCTGAAAGTGTCCGACAGTGAAGGACTGTCTGACATCGACACGGTGATCGTCAACATTACCGGTGACGACCAAGTCCCCATTGCTGATGCCGGTGAAACGCAAACCGTCAACGAAGGGGAGATCGTCACCCTGGATGGCTCAGGCTCCCTGGATGAGGAAGATCAGATCACCCTCTACAGCTGGGAGCAGACCGACGGCCCTTTCGTACTCCTGGACACGCCGGATAGCGCCACAACCACCTTCACCGCCCCCTTTATCAGCGGCTCCACCACCTCTTTTACCTTTGAGTTGGATATCACCGACGCTGCTGGTTTGTCAGACACCGATATCGTCACAATCAACATTACCGATACCAACGAAGCCCCCATTGCCGAAGCCATGGTGCTGGATGCCAATGAGGTGATCGTTACCCAATCCGTAGCAGAAGGAACCACCATCACCCTGGATGCAGGGGCTTCCAGCGATACCGAAGGCAATGTGGCCAGCTACAGCTGGGTTCAAACCAGCGGCACCAGCGTCACCCTCTCCAGCAACTCCGAAGCCCTGGTCACCTTTGACACCCCCACCGATACCGATGACGGCGAAGCCCTCACCTTTGAGCTCACCGTAACCGACGCCGATGGGAAGAGCGATGCCCTGACGGTTTATGTCAACGTTTCCGAATCAGACGAGGCCCCCACCGCTGAAGCCGGTCCCAATCAGAGCGTCATCGAAGGCGATGCCGTCACCTTGAACGGCAGCGGCTCCCGGGATGGTGAAGGGAATATTGCCAGCTACCAGTGGACTCAGCTGGAAGGCCCCACAGCGGTCATTTCCGATACATCCGCTGCCAGCCCCACCTTCACCGCCCCCGCAGCCGATGCCGAAATGGGAGCCATGCTGTTTCAACTGGTGGTGACCGATGAAACCGGCCTGATGGATCAGGACTGGGTGATCATCAACATCACCGACGACAACACCGCCCCCCATGCCGATGCCGGTTCCGACCAGACCGTGGCCAGCGAAACCGCTGTGACCCTCTCTGGAAGCAACTCTGGAGATGCTGACGGGGCCGTGGTTGAATTCCAATGGATTCAAATGAGCGGCCCCCTGGTGGACCTCTCCGATCCCACCGACATGGACCCCTCCTTTGTCAGCCCCACCATCAGCGGCAACGGAGCTTCATTGACCTTCATGGTGATCGTCTCCGACAGCGACGGACTGGCCGACTATGATTCGGTCGTGGTCAATGTGACCGATGGCGATGTCTCTCCTCCCGAGGCTGATGCTGGTGCGGAGCAGAGTGTCGATGAAGGGGAGAGTGTCACCCTGAACGGCTCCAACTCCCGAGATAACGAAGATGACGTGGTGAGCTATAGCTGGGAACAGGTCAGTGGCCAGACAGTCACCCTTTCCGATGCCACCGACGCCAAACCCACTTTTACCGCACCCGATGTCAGCACCGACGGTGAAGTGCTCACCTTTGATCTCACAGTGACCGACAGCGACGGGCTTTCGGGAAGCGATTCGGTGTTGGTTAACGTTTCCGAGAGCAACCAAGCCCCCATTGCCATCGTAGGATCCAGCGAAACAGGAAGCAACGTTGATATCCAAACAGCTGAGGGAGGTAGCTTCGTCACCCTGAATGCCTCCCACTCATCAGATCCCGAAGGAGGTGAACTCACATTTCAGTGGATCCAAACGATGGGTGATACGGTCATTCTGGCTGACCCAACGGCCTCACAGACCATTTTCTCTGCACCGTTAATTACCGATAGCAGCCTCTCTTTGGCCTTTTCGGTGACCGTCACCGATAGCGCCGGGCTCTCTGCCACCGGATCATCCACCATCAATATCACCGATGGGAGCAACAACGCTCCCACCGCCTATGCCGGTAGCGATCAAGCCGCTGAAGAAGGCAGTACCGTCACCCTGGATGGCTCCGGCTCCAGCGATGAAGAGGATGGGGCCAACATCACCTATGCCTGGAGCGCTTCCCTGGCGGATGTGACCTTTTCCGATCCCGCTGCGGCCAACCCCACTTTTGTAGCCCCCACGATCAGTGATGAAACAGCCATCACCATCACCCTGGAAGTGACCGACACCACCGGGCTTAAAAGTGCCGATCAGATGATCGTGACTGTCTCTGACAACGGCCAAAGCGCAGGAAGCTTTACCGTGGATCTGCCGGATGACGCCCTCATCATCACCTCCGCCAGCACCGATCAGGATCCCATCGCCATCGGCAGCCTGACCGGTGGCAGCCTGGTGAATCTGGCGACCGTGCACCAATCCACCCTGACCACCGATACCGACAACCAACCCTCGGAGATGCCCTACGGCCTGATCGATTTTTCCATCAAGTCCACCGACGCCGAAGGGGTGGCCACCATGACCGTCTACCTCCCCTCCCCGGCCAACTCCGATATGAGCTGGTACAAGTATAATGAAACCACCGGCTGGAGCGATTATGGAGATAATGTGGTCTTCAACGACGAACGCACAGCGGTCACCATCACCCTGACCGACGGCGGTACGGGTGACGATGACGCCACCGTCAACGGCCTCATCGTCGATCCCTCGGGACTCGGTTCCGCCAAGGTCGCTGCTGAAGAAGCTGCCGTGGTCGCTGCGGTCACCGTGACAGCCACCGAATCTTCCACCATCACCGATGTGGTGGCGAGCGGGGATGTGGTCACCCTGGACGCCTCCGGCTCCTCCAGCACCAACGGCGACATCACCACCTATGCCTGGACCCAGACCGAAGGGGATAGCGTCACCCTCTCCGATTCCGCTGCAGCCATCGTCACCTTTACCGCCCCATCGGATGTGGGCACCGGCACGGTCCTCACCTTTGAGCTGACCGTCACCGACGATACCGATGAGAGCGCCACCACCACGGTAGTGATCAATGTTTCCGAACTCACCGAAACCCCCACCGCCGAAGCAGGCCCCACCCAGACCGTGGAAGAGGGTGAGACCGTGACTCTCTACGGCTCGGGATCGTGGGATACCCAGGGCGCCATCGCAAGCTACGCCTGGACCCAGATCGATGGCCCGGCTGTGACCCTTTCGGATGCCACCGCAGCAGAGCCCACCTTTGTCAGCCCCACCCTCACCGGCGCCAGCAGCTCGCTGACCTTCCAGTTGATGGTGACCGACAGCGACGGGCTGGTCAATTCCGATACGGTGATCATCAACGTCACCGACCTCAATCAATCCCCCAGCGCCGATGCCGGAGAGAACCAGAATGTCAATGAAGGGGATACCGTCACCCTGGACGCCAGCGCCTCCTGGGATACCGACGACACCACAGTCAGCTACTACTGGACCCAAACCTCAGGCCCGGCAGTGGTCTTGAGTGATCGCAGCGCCAGCCAGCCCACTTTCAGCGCACCAACCACCGACGACAACGGTGCCTCCTTGGGCTTCACCCTGCAGGTTTCCGACAGCGAAGGACTCTCCACCACCGATACGGTGATCATCAACGTGATTGCCAATAACCAAGCCCCCAATGCCGAAGCCGGATATGATGAGACGATTGACGAAGAGACCGTCGTCACCCTCAATGCCGCCTTCTCCTGGGATGCCGAAGCGGATATTGCCAGCTACAGCTGGGAACAAACTTCCGGCCCCTATGTCGCCATCACCAACCCCGAAAGCGCCGAGGCTTCCTTTACCACACCCGGAGTCAATAGTGCCGGCGCCTCGTTGATCTTTGAACTCACCGTCACCGATGCCGCCGGGTTGACCGACAGCGACACCATCACCATCACCGTCGCCGACACCAATGAACTCCCCGAAGCCTCGGTCACCGCCTCTACGCCCGACTACACCATTATCACCAATACCGTAGACGAGGGAGAAGTGGTCACCCTGGATGGCTCCGGCTCTTCGGATGCCGAAGGCACCATCGTCTCCTACGCCTGGACCCAGATCGACGGCACCACGGTAACCCTCTCCAATGCAGATACTTCCATTGCCACCTTCACCGCCCCGGACAGCGTAGGAGATGGCGTCGCCCTGACCTTTGAGCTGACAGTGACCGACAGCGAAGGCGAAACCGATACCGTGACGGTTATCATCAACGTCTCCCAGGTCAACCAGGCCCCCACCGCCGAAGCCGGCCCCAGCCAATCTGTTGAAGAGGGTGAAACCATCACCTTGAATGGTGCTGGATCGTGGGATACCGAGGGAGATATCGCCAGCTACGAATGGACCCAGACCGAAGGGCCCTATGTAATCCTTTCCGATGCCAACGACGATAGCCCCACTTTCACGGCCCCGCTCCTCACCACCAGTGATACATCGACCTCCCTCACCTTCCAGCTGGAAGTGGCGGATGCCGATGGCCTCCTGGCCCGGGATACGGTGATCATCAATGTCACCGACCTCAATAACGCCCCCAACGCCGATGCCGGATCTGACCAGACCGTGGATGAAGCCGAAATTGTCACCCTCTCCGGTGCCAACTCCTGGGATACCGAAGAGGTGCTGACCGACTTTCACTGGACCCAGACCAGCGGGCCTTATGTGGCACTCTCCGATCGCACCGCCATGGAGCCCACCTTTACCGCACCCGACGTCACCGGCACCGGCAAATCTTTGGGCTTTACCCTGAAGGTGACTGACAGCGAAGGGTTGAGCGACACGGATACCGTGGCCATCAATGTCACCACCAGCGATGATCAAGCCCCCGTGGCCGAAGCCGGGGCCAGCCAAACCGTTGAAGAAGGGGATTCCGTCACCCTGAATGGTTCCAACTCCTGGGATGATCAAGCCGCCGTTTCGGCCTACAGCTGGGAGCAGACCAGTGGACCCTATGTGCAGCTTTCCGATGCCACCGACGCCCGCCCCACCTTCACCGCACCCAATGTCACCGATGACGGCTCCTCTCTCATCTTTGAGCTGACGGTGACCGACAATGGTGGTTTGACCGGCAGTGATTCGGTGATCATCAACGTCACCCAAACCAACCAGGCGCCCACAGCCAGCGTGAATGAGAGCAGCATCGATGTGCAAGAGGGCTCCACCGTCGCCCTGGATGCCAGCGACTCCACCGACGTGGATGGCGACGACATCACCTTCGCCTGGACCCAGACCGACGGCACCACCGTCACCCTGGCCGATGCAACAGAATCCATTACGACCTTCACAGCACCCACCATCGATGAAGACAGCGAATCCCTCTCCTTCACGGTGACAGTAACCGACAGCCAGGGGCTTGCAGCCAGCAGCACGGTGGTGGTCAATGTATCCGACACCAACACCACCCCCGAGGCCGATGCCGGGGATGATCAGAGCGCCGAAGAGGGCAGCACTGTCACCCTCGATGGCTCCGGCTCCACCGATGCCGAGGACGGCTCTGCCATCACCTACGCCTGGAGCGCTTCCTCTTCCAGTATCACCTTTTCCGATCCCACCAGCGCCACCCCCACCTTTGTCGCCCCTTCGGTGAGTGACGATGAGGAGATCACCATTACTCTGGAAGTGACCGACAGCAACGACCTGGTGGGTTCTGACATGGTGGTCATCACCGTGACCGACAACGGCGTGGCTAAAACCGATGTCTCCGAAAATCTCCCGGATAGCGCCTATCTGATTGAATCCGCCAGTTCCGACCGCACTCCTCTGGGTATCGGTGACATCTCCGGCGGCAACATGGTGGCGTTCGATACCGTGCACCCCTCGACCCTCACCACCGACACCGCCAACCTGCCAGCGGAGATGCCTTACGGCTTGATCGACTTTGAGATCAAGGTAACCCAGGCGGATGGTCTGGCCACCTTTACGGTCTATTTCCCTGAAGCGGTTTCCGAGGAGATGAGCTGGTGGAAGTATGACGCGACCAGTGGCTGGAGCGAATATGACAATGTGGTCTTCAACGACGAGCGGACTGAAATGATTGTCACCTTGGTGGATGGCGGTATCGGTGACGATGACGACACCATCAACGGCATCATCGTCGATCCGGCCGGACTGGGCACCAAGACCACCGATACCACCACCGATACGACGACGGATACCACGACGGATACCACGACGGATACCACCACCGACACCACCAGCAGCAGCGATTCTGGCAGCTCCGACACGGTGGTGGGTTGCACCTTGAACCCCAACGCCCCTGGCAACGATCCCATGTTGCCGATGATGGTGATTCTCTCCTCCTTCTACCTCCTACGCCGCCGGTTTGGGTTTGGCGGCATGGGAGAGGATAAGTAGAGTCGATTGTGATCCATGCCGGTGAGCAGACAACCAGCCCGACCCCTTGACCGGCTAATCCCTGATCCCCATCTCTGGGGAGCGCTTTTGGCTCCCCTGGGGGTTTGGGGGTGGTTGTGGAGTCAGGGGGGGGGCGAACATTTCCAACCGGGGTGGATTTTGATCCATCCCGGTATTTTTTTGGGGCAGGCGCTTCTCTATCCGGTTTTGGAAGAGTTGGTTTTCCGGGGGATGATGCAAGGGGGGCTCAAACGAATCAAAAGGCTGCAAACGCCTCTCCTGGCAACTCTCCTCACCCCGGCCAACCTGCTCACCTCCATCGCCTTCTCAATGGCTCACCTCTACCTCCGGGATCCCTGGACCGGGCTGATGGTATTTTTTCCCTCGCTCCTTTTCGGCCACTTCCGAGACCGCTACAACCATCTCGCTCCCAGCATCGGACTGCATATTTTATTCAATGCAGGCTATTTTTGGCTTTTCTTCAATCCAGCCACCTTTGGCTGATGCCGTAATCGGGTACCAATTACAGAAAAAATGACTGAGCTCAATCTCTCAGACTGCAATCAATCCATTTCAACCGTATTGGAGAGCTTGGTTGCCACCAGAGCATTCAAGCTGGTACCAGCTCGGGACGCCTCCATAGCCAGAGCCCGATGCAGCCGCTTATCGATCCTGATATTAAACTGACCACTATATATCTTCCGAGAGGGCGCAAGGGGTACCTTCTCTCCTTGAGACTGATAGCTCTCCTTCACCCCTTTCCAGGCGCTCTCAAGCTCTATTAATGCCTCTTCTGGCGAGGCTCCAAAAGCAGAAACAGTCGGCAGCTCCTCAAAATGAGCCAACCAGTCGCCATCCTCATCCAAAAACAGCTCTACTGTAAAACCATTATAGCGATCATCCATGGCGATCAACCTTCCTGGATCTTTAAAAATTGCTTAACTTGATACCCTTTGCCCATCCCTTTTCGGTTTTGGATGGAAAGCCGCGTTCTATCCGGAGCAATCCAAATCCGATGACTGCCTGACTGCCGGTCAAAAACCCATCCAGATATCGTAAGTAGATTTTCAAACTCAGCAAAAGAAAGCCCGCTTGGATTAGTCCGAGCTTTCAAAATAAATTTGTCATTTTTACCCATACCAGTAACTATATTCAGTCACAAAAAGCAGATCAACCCCATTCTAAAATTGAAACAAATACTGAGACAGATACCATCAAAAAACCCGCCCAGGAGTGCCCAGGCGGGTTTTTTGTGTTTCGCTTATCGCCAGCCTGCTTTTATCCGCAGGCTGATGGATAGTCAGTTACAGCTGATTATTCGACCTCTTCAGCAGCGTTTTTGTTCATGTAGCCATAGACGCCCACGCCCACAGCAGCAGCACCCAACAGCAGCACCGGGCCCCAGGCACCAAGTCCCAGACCCAATCCCAGGCTGAGGCCGGAGCCGTTCCAGATGGTTCCGGAAGCACCTGCACCCTTTGCAGCAGCAGCTTTGGCAGCGGCTATCTTGGTGGGGACGGCAGCTTTGGCGGCGGGAGCAGCAGCCTTGGCAGCAGGCGCAGCGGCTTTGGCGGCAGGAGCGGCAACCACGGGGGCGGTAGCGGCGGCAGCGGCGACCGGGGCAGCGGCGGAAGCCTTGGCAGCCGGGGTGAGCACGATCCACTTGCCAGCCTGTCCGGCAGCGATGGGGGCTTTGGAGATGGTGAAGGTTTTACCAATCAAAGTTGCATTCTGCGCTGCGGTGGCGTTCATCTTGAGGGCATAAACCTGGGAGCCAGCCGTACCGGAAGCAGGCTTCAGGAAGAGCCAGCCCTTGGCCTTGGCGGCGCTCATGGGAGGCTTCATCACGGTGAAGGATTTTCCGGAGACCGCTTTGAGCTGGGCCATCTGCTGGGTGCCATCCAGCTCCATCATCACCATTTGGCTGGCGGAGGCGGCTTTGGCGGCGGCTGCACCGGTTCCGGCGGCAGCAACAGCGGCCCCCTTGCCCGATGAGAGCACCAGCCATTTACCCGTACCACCAATCACGGCGGGGGATTTACCGACTGTGAAGGTTTGGCCTGCCAACTTGGAGAGCTGGGCTACCTGCCGGGTGCCTTCGAGCTTGATGGCCACGGTGCCTTTACCGGCGGCTGTTCCGGCTGGATCCAAAAAGAGCCATTTGCCCAATCCCGGACCTGCCGAGGTGACTTTACCCACCGAATAGGATTTGCCAGCCAGCCCAGAGAGTTGGGTGGCTTGGGTTGCGCCTTCAATCTTGAACATCAACGTATTTGCTGCCATCGTTTCATCTCCCCCGAATCAATCAGAGCGTATTTCTCAGGTGTATTCCCCGGCCCCGTCAGCCATCGACGCAAAGGCCTGTCAATTAAACTTGGTCGATCTTTTTTGGCCAGGCTATCAGTGACTGATCGGTAGGGGCAGTGACTGTCGGTAGGGGCCGGCGCGGTGAGTTCAAACAATGACCACTCCCAGCCTCCACTCTCGTAAAGCCTTACCAGAATGACCCGGGAAGCCGAAAAATCATTCTTCATTTGCATATCCTGGGTCAAACGGGGGCTACTCTAACACAACTCTTGACAAAGGAAAAAGTCTTTTTTTTCAATCAGTCAGGAACAGTTCTTATTTCTATTCACAACCATCGAATCGTTCACTCATCCTGCTGAACAAAAAACGAATGGTCCTCAACCTTTACTGAATGAATAGAGAGGAGAAGAAAAAAGGCCAAACGACAATCCATGAATGATTTTGCACGGAAAAACCGGCTGTCAGCAGGGAATGGAAACCGTTTTTCACCCCCCATGCCCCCCTGAAAGATCAGATATCCTCCTCGTGCATCAGCCTCTTTCGAAAGATCCGCAGTTTTTTCACAACCGGCTTGAAGCGGTTCCGAACATCCGAATAATCAAGACTTTCCTTATCTCCCAAGCAGAGAAAACCACCCGATACCAAGCTCTCGTTGAAAAGCCCCAGCACCCGTTCCTGGAGGGAACGATCAAAATAGATCAACACATTGCGGCAGAGAATCAGATGCATCTCACCAAACACCCCGTCAGTGACCAGATTATGCCGAACAAACATCACCTCCCGGCACAACTCCGGATCCATCTCCACCTCCCCCCCCTTGATCCGGCAATGGTCGGTAAAAAGCCCGCTTCCCCCCGCTTTTTGATAGTTTTCGGAAAATTCATTCAGGGAATCGATGGAATAGAGGCCGGTGCGGGCCTTGGCCAAGGCGATTTCATTGAGATCGGTGGCATAAATCTGCACCCGCTTTAAAAGTCCCTCCTCCCGAAGCATGATCGCCATGGAGTAGACCTCCTCACCGGTGGAACAGCCCGCATGCCAAATATTGACCAAGGGATAGGTCTTGAGCAGCGGCAGCACCTTTTCCCGCATTCCCTGATAGATCTTGGGATCCCGAAACATGGTGGTAACGGAGACGGTCATGGCCGCAATCAGGCGATTGTGAAAACGTCCTTCATGGAGCAGGCGGGGGATAATATCGGCAATGTTGTCGAGCATGCAGGAGGCCAGGCAGCTGCGAATCCGCCTGTTCAGGGAAGCCTTGGCATAGTTGTGGAAGTCGTAGCCAAACCGAAGCCGGAGGGTTTCCAGCAGTAGATGAATTTCGATCTCTTCAATCTTTTCTGGATCCATACCGAAACGCTCTGGAGGCTGGCTATCCAACACCATAGGGGCTCAAATCCTGAAAATGAAGGTTGGGAGTGGCGATGCCGTGACAATCCCCCTCTTCCCTTGAAAAAAGCCACTATAAAAGGGAAAGAGGGGGATTGAAAGAGGAAGGTTTGACTATCAATTTTCCAGCTTGGCCAGGGGATTGGCAAAAATGACAGCCACACCAATCAGCTGCCGAGCAGCCTGGCTTTCCCAAATGCTCAAGCTATCTGGAAATCAACCCGGTCAGGAGGGGGCTGGCAGGGAATCAAAATAACGCGCCCGGTAGAGCACCCGCCGGGCATCATCGGAGTCATCCTTGAACGCCTCCCGGGTGTGGAGCACATTGGAACTGATCAACCCCCAGCCCGCTTCAAGACGCCCCTGAAACATCAGCGGATCCGGCTTCTCAAAGAGGGTTTTCAAAGCGGTCACAGCAGCGGTGGAGGTCTCATCCTGCCGCCAGCGGATAGAGATGGTGCGGCTGGTATAACGCATCTGCAACCGGCCATCCGCCTGAACAAAAAAGACCGGGCCGCTGCGGTTGGGGCGGGCGATATTTTCACCATCCATTCGCGCCGGAATGGTCATCAGGCCGTTGACCATCAAAGCACGAATCACCTCTGGATTTTCATCCCGCAGGCGAATATAGGCGATATCGTGATCCCAAACGCGATTTTCACCCCCCTCATCCGCAGGCCGCTCACAATAGAGGGTCAAGGTGCGGGTTTGACGCTCCCAGGGGTGATAGTAGCCGTCCGTATGCCAGCCGATGGCCCGCTTGGAGTAGGGAATATAAGCGGCGGTCTTGTCGCTGGCCGAACCACCAGGAGAGAGAGCGGAGAGCCCCCGACTGTCTGCACCGTCGTGATGATCCAGCTCTTTGACACCCAGCTGCTCAATAATGGCCAGGTGGGGGTGTCGTGACTCTTTTCCCGTAGCGGGCTTGGTGACATAAAGAGCCATGTTGGCTTTGGCACCAAGAGCCAGAATTTTCTCTTTTTCCCCGAGGCTCAAGGCAAAGGGGTCGGCGATTTCCACCACCAAATCCCCCAAAGATTGGGGATAGCCTGCCAGTTTTTGCTCTTTCCACTCCGCATAACCCGCTTCGTTATCCAGATCGAAGGGGTTCAACCGTTTGATCTCGCTCATGTCATCTCCAGTCGAATGGTCCAGCCAAAAGTGGGGCTCCCGTGAATCTCTCATTTGGATTCTTGAGAGGAGGCTTTGAACGAAAGCGGGTATGACGAAGAGAAATGAGACCCTATACATCGCAGGCCTGATGAAACAAACAAAAAAAGGCCCTACCCCCCCGAGACACGCTGGATAATGGCGGAAACCCCCGGCATTTTCCAGCGTACGAGTGCATTGGCGGCACTATCCCGGGAATTAAAGGGCCCCAGACGGACTTTATATTGGCTGCTGCCACTGCCACTCCGAACCCGCACGATGCTGGCAGGAGCCCCTTTTCTTTGTAGATTGCCAGCCACTTTGGCGGCTTGGCGAAAGTTGGGATAGATGGCAATCTGCACCACATAGACCCCGCCCTTGGACGCTTTCCGACTGGCGGTAGTCTGGGAGGGGCTGGATGTTTGACGGTTGGCCTGGCTTACGGAAGCGGGACGCCGTTTGATGATCCGACGCACCTGTTTTTTAACCTGGACCGGCTCCTCCTCCACCGGCAGCACCACAGACCGCTTGGGCAGCTCGTTGTAGAAGGTGAGGCTCACCTGCTCTTCCTTGGCGCTCTCGGGCCGGGTTTTGGGAACAGCCGCCGTTTCCGGGGGGATGGCCGGTGGCTCGGGAATCGGCTCTTCCACCTCCTCCACCACAAACTCCTCCAAAATCTGCTCCTCCACCGGCACCGCCGCCCCCTCGGGATCCACTGAGGACTCCGGCCCCCAATAGTTCCAGAGAATAAGCAGCACGCCCGTCAGCACAAACCAAAAGACAGCTCTGGGAGAGCCCTCCTTACGGTGCCTGCGGTAGCGATTGGATGTGGGATAACGGGGAGTCACATGCTTTCCGGAGCTGTCACGCCGAGTAGGTTCAAGCCGTTGGCGATCACTTGCCTGACCGCCGTGATGAGGGAAATGCGGGCACCTCTGATACCGGCATCCTCATCCAAAATCCGATGGCCGTTATAGTAGACATGAAAGGCTCCGGCCAACTCCAAAAGATAATAGGGAATCCGATGGGGCTCATGGGCGGCTGCCGCCCCTTCCACCACTTCCGGCCAAGTGCCCAGCAGACGGATCAGATCCAGCTCAGCCGTGGCCGTCAATCGGGAAAGATCCCCGCCCCCTGCATCCAGCCCCTTCTCCTTGAGCTGCCGCCACACCGAGCAGACCCGGGCGTGGGCATACTGCACATAAAAAACCGGATTGTCGTTGCTGCGGGAGACCGCCAGATCCAGGTCAAAATCGAGCCGCGCGCCCCCTGAGCGGATGAGAAACCAAAACCGTACCGCATCCGCTCCCACCTCATCGATCACTTCCCTCAGGGTCACAAAGGTACCCGCCCGTTTCGACATGCGTACCGGCTTCCCCCCCCGGGTGAGATTGACCAGCTGGACGAGCTTGACATCCAAGCGTTTTTTCTGCCCGGTCAGGGCTTCGAGAGCCGCCTCTACCCGCTTGACATAGCCGCCATGGTCCGCCCCCCAAACGTTGACCAGTTGGTCAAATCCCCGCTGGGCCTTGTGCCAGTGATAGGCGACATCTGCGGAAAAATAGGTATAGCCCCCGTCGGGCTTTTTCAGAGGCCGATCCACATCGTCCCCAAATTGGGTCGAACGAAAGAGCATCTGGGGCCGTGGCTGCCAATCCCGGCTCTCCTCCTCACTCAATCCCTTGGGCCGCTCCAAAACCCCTTCATAGATCAATTCCTTGGCTTTGAGCTGATCCAAAGCAACCTCAATGCCATTGTTTTCATGCAACGAACGTTCCGAAAACCAGGAATCGAAGATGATATCCATCTTTTCCAAATCCCCACGGATATCGGCCAGCACCCCTTCCATGGCAAAATCGACCACTTCCCGGGGGGGCTTGGGCAGGGGGAGATCGGAAGGGGCGGCAAAGGGCTCGCTTTCAGCCAGCCAACGATCCCCATCCCGATCATAGAGTTCCCGGGCAATCCGGGTGACATACTCCCCGGGGTAGGATTCTTTGGGTGGGTGGCTGGGCAGCCCCTGCACCTCCCGATAGCGGTGGAGCACGCTATGGCCCAATACATCGATCTGGTTGCCCGCATCGTTGATATAATATTCCCGCTCCACCGAACAGCCCACCGCCGTGAGCAGCCTGGCCATCACATCCCCAAACACCGCCCCACGGCCATGCCCCACATGCAGGGGACCGGTGGGGTTGGCGGAGACAAACTCCACCTGCACCCGTTTTCCCTGACCCGAATCAGAGCGGCCATACGCTGTGCCTGCCTCAAGAATTTCCGGCACCAATTTTTGCAGGCGCGCTGTGGCGACAAAAAAATTGATAAAACCAGGCCCCGCCACCTCGCAACGCTCAATGGCGCCGGCCTCCCCCCGGGGTAGTGCTGCGATCAGCTTTTCCGCCAAATCCCGGGGTTTCATCCGCGCCAGGCGACAGAGCACCAGGGCGGCATTGGTGGCAAAATCCCCATGTCCCTTTTCCCGGGGCCTCTCCACCTTGAAATTTGCTGGTATATCCTCTGGCAACACCCCGTCGCTTTTCAGCTGTTCCAAAGCCAGGGATACCTGCCCTTCAATGATCCGCCGCATAAACGCTCCCGTTCGTTGATCAAAAAAATGGATGATTCTAAGGGGCCAGAGCGGTTGAAGGCAATGGCCTCCCAAAGAGAATCGCAGCTCTTCGACCGGGAATATTCGGGAAAGGGGATGGATGCTGCCTGGCCTTGATTCCCAAGGAGGGATATTTATTATCAGTGAGAACAGAGGCAACAATCCCGATAACCGGCTTGCCAGACTGCCCCGCTCCTGGCTCACTCCTCTTTAACAGAAAATCCCTTTTACGATGATGAATCACTCACCATGATCAAAAAATCGTCCCACTCTCCCCAATACCCTTCGACCCTCATCGACCTCATCCGCCACGGTGAACCCGCCGGGGGGGATAAATATCGAGGCAGCCTGGATGACCCCCTGAGCCCCACAGGATGGGGGCAGATGCGTGGGGCGGTGGGGGATCACAACCCCTGGGACAGCCTCATCACCTCCCCCCTGCTGCGCTGCCGGGAATTTGCCCAGGAGGTGAGCCACAAACATGCCCTGCCTTTGAAAATAGACCCCCGTTTCCAGGAAATGAGTTTTGGCGACTGGGAGGGAAAAACCGGCGAGGAGTTGATGGAACGGGATCGGGAACGCTTAACCCGCTTTTGGAAAAATCCCCTGGACAATCCACCACCAGGGGGAGAACACCTGCTGGATCTCGAAAAACGGGTAGGAGCCGCCTGGGAGGAGATGATTCAAGACAACCTCGACAAACATCTGCTTTTGGTGGCCCACGGTGGGGTGATCCGCATGATCCTGAGTCTGGTGATGGCCACCCCCTTGATCCACCTCTCCCGCTGGACTGTGCCCTATGCAGGACTGACCCGCATCCGGGTGGATCAAGTGGAAGAAACCACCATGCCCCGGCTTATCTTCCACTGTGGGGCGCTCTGACGGGTCCGCTGGGGGGACTTATGAAATTGGGACCGCAGGGAAGTGCTCTGACCTAAAAAACAGCAGAGCAAAAATCAGGTCAATTCCATCATTTCAAAAAGCCAGCCAGATCAATACCGATGTTTCCAAAATTTCACAGCCAGCCCCGGCTGCATCCCCGGTAAGCCCCCCCAAACGTGCCCGAAAACTTGAGATGAGAACCAGCAGAGCCCCCCCCCAAACCCCCACCAGGGGCAGGGTCATCTCCCCCGACAATAAATAGAGCGCCCCCCCGGAAATCCCCACCAACCCCCATCCCCCACCCCCGGACAACCCCGCCCCCACACCCCCCCCCCCCCCCCCCCCGCCCACCCAAGGGAGCCCCCAAAAAAAACCCAACCCCCCCCCCCCCCCCCCAAGCGCCGGCACCGCCCACAACA
>JADFZT010000048.1 GCA_015232395.1 Magnetococcales bacterium
CTCTTGACTCCGATTATGGATTTGATTGAAACGTCAATATTTTCAAGAGGATGCCTTGGAGCTTGACGTGTCCCTGATACCTGGACGGGCAGAACTGATTAATTGTCTTGAAAATTTCATCCTAAAAGAAAACATGGAACGTTGGCAGGGCCATTTTGTTGTTGTGACAGACCGAAAGATTCGTATCAAGTCACCTTTAAAATAAATCCAAATTCCAGCAATTCCAGCACTTGATTTGAGCATGAATGAGTCTGTTTTGCAGAAAAAGGAGTTAATGGTCCCTCCCACGACTGTTCCAGCCCTGGTTTTAAAAACAACCCTATCCACGAATCACTTTTCTGAACGAAAAGGCATCTCTCTGATCAGTCTGAAAAGGGAGATGGAGATGAAAGACCAAGCGATCAGAATCGATCCGACGATCCAGACAATCAGATGATCCACAAGCAACCAGAGGCCTCCCGGAATATCCAGCAAGAGCCCTTCCCAGGTGATTTTTACCAGCCAGTCGATCAAACCACCGAAGACCCCCACATAGAGGCCGATGAGCGTCAGGATGGTGATGTAAATGTGGAGGGGGGTGGCGCAGATTCCCTGCCAAAGCCGCCTGGGAAATATCCACTGCATCCTTCCCCCCTCTGAGCCATTGGAGCTGAATCCAAATTTATGACTGGGTGCTCTTTACTCCGGCAAAAGAGCATCCATGGCCACTGCTGGTGCTGCCTCCATCCCCTCTGTCACGGTCTCGTTGCCCTCCGATGGGCTCTCTTCTCCCACGGGGCTTGCCACCAGCTGGTTCCGGGCCGCATTTTCCAGCAACGTCTCCCCGGCATATTGGGGAATGCGGAAATATTCCGGTCGGTTGGAGGTTTTGACCACATGGAAAGAGCCCTCCAGAGGTCCACTCACCTGGTAGTGACTCTCCCCTTGGCCCCGACGGGTGATGGAGAGGGTCAACGCCGGTGCATCCAAGCCATACGCCGCCTTGGCTTCCAGACCAAGCACCCGGTCGATGCTGAGATTGGCCAGTTTTCGCACCAGGGTATCCACCTGGTCGGCGCGCAGGGTTTCCCCCCCTTCCAATCCAACCACCTGCCAGGGAGGGGTCAGATCGGAGTTCTCCTCCCCCCCCTCCACATCGGAGTCCACTACCACATCACTCTCAGGATCCCGGGTCAGGGTGAGGCCGGAAAGCTCCAGGCCGGTGACCTCTTCTTCGGGGAAGGTAAGAATCCGCTTGTTTTCCCACCTTTCAGCCTCGAAGGGGGCATCGTGGAGAGCCATTTTAACGCTGAAAACCCCGTCATCGCCATCCCCACGGGCATGAATCCGCCGCAAGCCGGGAGAGGTGCCGAAATAGAGCGTGCCTGCCACTCCCTCCCCCTGATGCAGGATAATGCGCCGCTCAAAAGCATCCTCACTCACCTTGAATCGCTGCAAGGCGCTGGCGGTGGTCGCTACCGGTAAACCGTGCCGAAGGGCGGCCAGGCGGGAGAGCAGGGCTTCGACTTTGTCTGAATCCGCCGGAAAACCAAAATGGTCCGGGAGCTGCCAGCCCGCCTCCCCTTTCACCAACACCACCTCTTCCCCTTCCCTACCCCCCTGAATCACCACGCGGTGGATGTCGGTGGTAGCGAACTCCAGAAGGGGGGTATCCGGACGCACGGCTTGCAGATCCGCTCCCGTGGAAAAAAGAGCCACGGCCAGCGCCAGTTGCCCTACCAAAAGAATCCCCAATAAACGGATCTGCTTATCCATGGGTCGTCTCCCCGAGAATGGCTTGATGACGTGCTTCCCTGGCTCGGGTCACCCCTCTGCGCCAAAACCAGATCCCGACAAGCCCCAGCAGTGCCAACACATAGTTGAGGCTTTCCAAAATCATCTGGGAGCCCTGGCTTATGGGAATCAAGGTGCGGGCAAAGCGGGAGCGGCTGCGAATGGAGAGGAGAGATTGATCTTCCAGGCTCCAATCGATGGCGTTTTGCAAAAATTCCACCGGTTTTTCATAGATCGTCCCCAACCCTTGGGAAGCGATATCCAACGCGTCATCCGAGGCGAAACCGTTGGCACCGATGAGAATCAAACGCGCCGACTCCGGGGAGCGGTCAATCACCCCTGCTATACTGGGCTTGGCCGGGGAGTCACCGGGCTCTTCCGGGCCGGGGGAAGAGTCTCCCGGCTTTTTATCACTGGCACTCCCAGACTCCTTTTCTGCCAGGGGTGAGGGTTTGTCCTTAAAGAAAGAATCAAAACGCCCTTCCACCACCACCGCCAAAAGTTGGGGAGTGCGTTCATCCGGCGGGGGGAAACCCAGCTCCGGATAGCTCTGATAGTCGGGGAGCACGTTGTTGGAATCACTTCGCCAGCTCTCCTTGGAGGAGGTCACCAGAGGGATCATGGTGCGCTGGGCATTTTTTTCGGCATCGATATCGATGGGAGAGGCCCAGTTGAGGGTCAGCTGGCCCAAGGCGGCAGTGATGGGGTTTTGGTCGTTTAAACCTGCGTCCCGGATATCCGGAAAGTGGGGATAGGGAAGCATGCGGATCTCCCGCACCGCGATGGAACCGAGCATCCGTTTGACCGGTACCGGCAAGGCCGCATTCAGGGGATCCAGCACCATGCTGTCAGCCACCCGGATGCCCTTTTCCCCCAGCCAGTCAGCCAATCCGGAGGTGGTTTTTTGGGGGTCGAGATATTCTCCCATGGCGACATCAAAGGCAGAGGTTGTCATCATCACCGTCCCCCCCTGCATGAGAAATTGATCCACGGCAAACAGCTGCTTTTGATCCAGCTCCTTGGGCGCCAACACCATCAGCAGATCGGCATCCCCCGGCATACGCCCCGACTTGAGATCCACCTCCAGGATGCGGACATTTTCACCCAACACGCTCTTCAGGTGGTTGAAGCGGTGACCCGACGCGCCATAACCCGAAGGGGTGGCGGGCTGCACCAGAGCCACTGTTTTTAAAAACCCCGGGGTCAGCCGGGTGATACCCGCCTCAATGGCCCGTTTGAGATCGGCCCGGGTCAGCTCCTGGGGTAATGGAATCTGAACAAACTCCCCGCCCCTCTCCAGCACCATGTAAAACCAAAAAGGGGCTGGATCAAAGAGGCTGGCGATTTGGGGCTGAAAACCAAATTTTTCACTCAATTCCAGCCCCAGCTCCCCGCCATTGGCCTCCGGATCCTGAAATCGGGGGATGAGCTTGTCGCCGGAAGCCTCTGCCAACCCCTGCACCACCTCTTCCAGATCCACCCGCACCTCCCGCAGCGCCTCAGGCAATTGATCCAGAGGGGTCAGATAACCATGGAAGGTGACCGGTTGGGTTAAATTTTCGAAGGGATTTCCCCCCGACTGCCAAGCGTTCAACGCCTTGCGGATCGACTGGGTGATGGCATATTCGGGATTGTTGAGGACCACATCCAACGCCCCCTGCCCCTGCATCTTTATTTCGATCAAATCCTGATAACCCAGCACCTGATGCTGATCCCCATAGGCGATGAGAATATCAAAATAGGAGTTGACCACCGACGCCTGATAGCGGTTGGCCATCTGGAAGGGGACCGGGCGGATGCCATATTTGCTGGCAGCTTCCTCTTCGAGGAGAGGATCCTGCTGGGGATCGACAAACGCCACCTGCACCCGTCCCTGGCCAATCACCGCATACTCTTTGAGCAGATCCTTCAGTTGCGGCACCAAGGGGGCCAGCAAGGGGTGGGTCTTGGCCGAAAAGAACCCCCGAATGAGCAGGGGCTCCTGAATCTGGGAGAGGGTCTGTTCGGTGGCGTTGGAGAGAGAGTGAATATCGCCTTCGGTGATATCCCCCCGCAACCAACCAATGGGTTGCAGCCAAAGATTGAGGGCGACAAAATTGGCGCAGATCAGAATCGTCAGCCACCGCCAACGGCGATGTTTGTCAGAGGGTGGATTGCCCCCCCAACGCAGCTTTTCCAGGGTGAAGCGGTTTAAGGTGAGAAACACCCCGACAATCGCCAAATAGTAGGTCAAATCCCGGATATCCAGCACCCCCCGGGTGATGGATTCAAAGCGGGAGCCGGTGCCGATGAGGCTTAAAAAGTTCCCCAACTCATGACCGAAAAGATTGGTAAGGGTGGGAGAGCCCACCAGATAAAAAACACCACACACCAAAGCCGACAGGATCAACGCCACGATGGGATTGTCGGTGCGGGCACTCATGGTAAGACCGATGGCGAGATAGGCCCCAGCCAAAAACAGCGTCGCCACATATCCCCCAAAGACTGGCCCCCAATCGATATTGCCCAAAAAAGCCACAGTCAGCGGCAGCGGCAGGGTCAAGGCCAGCGCCAGGGCAACCAGCCCCAGGCCTGCGCTGAATTTACCCAAAATCAGCTGTACCGGGTGGATGGGAGCGGTAAGCAGGCTCTCCAGGGTGCCCGAACGGCGCTCCTCGGACCAACTGCGCATGGTGAGGGCCGAGACCAAAAAAATCAGCAGCACCGGCAGCCACTGAAAGAGC
Source organism: Magnetococcales bacterium (assembly GCA_015232395.1). Classification (NCBI taxonomy): domain Bacteria; kingdom Pseudomonadati; phylum Pseudomonadota; class Magnetococcia; order Magnetococcales; species Magnetococcales bacterium. Next base: position 4,497 of record JADFZT010000048.1, read on the forward strand.
GGTCGGACATCGGCGATGTTGCGGGCAAAAAAGGTCTCCACCCAGAAAAAGATAAACAAGGTCGCCGCGAGAAACGCGCCCAAAAAAAGAAACGCCGCCGGAGAGGCAAAAAATCCTGAAAACTCCTTGGCCGCTATCCGTCTGATCTCATTCATGGCCCACCTCCCCGGCTTCTTCGGTTTCGTTCACCTGGGCAAAAAGCCTCTCCAGATCGTGACGCTCCGGTTGCAGGGCATAGAGCTTCAACCCGGCTTGGGCTACGGCGCTGGCAATAGCGGGCGCACTCTCCCGGGAGGCTTGCAAGCGATAGGTAAAACGTTGGCTGGGGGAATCCTGATCTTGGATCGCCACGGAGGCCACACCGGGAATTTCGGTTAACAGCCCCTCACTTTCCCGGTCCAGGGTGACCAGGATCGTGTGGCCCTTTTGCATCTCGTCCAGACGGGTATCCAGGGCCAAGCGGCCGGAACGCAGGATCAACACCCGCTCACACACCGCTTGCACCTCCTGGAGAATATGGGTCGAAATAATCACCGTGGCCTCTTGGGCCAGCTCTCGAATGAGGGTGCGCATCTGTCTGATCTGGGTGGGATCCAGACCGTTGGTGGGCTCATCCAGAATGACAATCTGGGGGGTGTGCAGAATCGCCTGGGCCACCCCCACCCGCTGACGATATCCCCGGGAGAGGGTGGCGATGGGATCCAAGGCCTTTTCCATGAGGACGGTGCGCTCAATAGCCCTCTTGATCGCTTTGGGCCTCTCCTGCTCCCCCATCCCCCGCATTACCCCCATAAAATCGAGATAATCCATCACCGTCATCTCGGTCCAGAGGGGGCAGTTTTCCGGCAGATAGCCGATACGTTTTTGAATTTTTTGGGTATCGGGCCCCACTTGGAGTCCATCTATCCGGATGGTGCCGGAGGTGGGTTCCAAAAAGCCGGTCATCATCTTCATGATGGTGGTCTTGCCGGCGCCGTTGTGGCCCAGCAGCCCCACCACAGAACCCTTGCCGATATGGAATGAAACCCCATCCACGGCGGTAAAGTCACCATAGCGCCGCGTTAATTGTTCAATTTCAATCATCATTTCCCCTCTTGTGGTTCCCTCAGGTGGCCGGATTGGGCACAAGCCCTCCCTGCCACCTCACCAATGGGTCGGGTGGTCCAAGTAGCGTATAACGAAATAAGGGGTGGAGCCAATGCCCCACCCCTTATGGAAATCACAAGATGTTTGATTATTCAGCAGACGCCTTGCCGGTATCGGCGCTGGCGGGATTGGCAGGAGGGGCTCCCCAAGCCGGATAACCATAGCCACCCCACGGGCCACCATAGTAGGGATACCAGCCGTTGTTCCAACCGTTGTTCCAGCCGTTGTTCCAGCCGTTATAGTTGTCCCAGGCGTTGTTGCCATATCCAGAGCCGGAACCGGCCACATCACCGCCCATATTGAAACCGAAGTTACCGGAGGCGCGGCCATTGCCACGACCGTTGCCCCAGCCGTTGTTGTTCCAATTGTTGTTCCAGTTGTTCCAGTTACCGTTGTTCCATCCTGGCCCATACCCATAGCCAGGTCCATAACCGGGTCCCCACCAGGCAGAAGCATCTGCTGCCAGGGTCAGGACGGCACCGCCAAGAAGAGCTGCGATAGCCAGAGTGCTCCAGGTTTTTTTCATGACAAAAAATCTCCTATAAGAGAGATGAATGGGAAAAAAAATATCACTCCCCCGACCCAAGCTGCATCATGGGCTGGATGGGACGGTTTGATACCGCCAGAGGGAAAAATGATCGCTGGGAACGAAAAAGGGAGGTGTGGCTGTGAGGGTGCGGATGCCACCTGCAAAAAGTGGGATCGTCGCGCTGCCAACGGCTGGTTCGAGGCATTCATCCGCCTGGAAGCCGTGACAGGAGGGGGATCTTTTTTGAAATCTTTTTGAAACATCACTGTAGCTGAAACAGGTCTCATTTTAGCGACAATGGGTGGCGCGATTCGTAGCCGAATACGGGGTCCATCCGTACCCGGGGCAAACGAGGCGCACCGTTCGATTTTTCACCAGCCCACCCGGTCCCGGTGGGAAAGAAAAGCAAAGGGGGTGTGGCTGCCCATGGTGAGAAGGAACAACACCCCTACCAGATTGAAATAAGGGTCCTGGTTTTGAATTTCAAGGGATGAAGATAAAAAAACAGCTCTCTCCCAGGAATCCTACTGGCAAGGTGAAATCAGCTCTGCCGTAAGAGTCCAAGAAAGAGGAGATGGTTCCCTGGAAAATGCAAAAATCATCCCCCTTCCGGCCAAAAAAAACGCACAGGCCACTTGAAACAAAATCCAACAACAGCCATACTGAGGAGTTAATAATGGCTTTGCATTGTTTTCAAGTTTTTTTTTGGGTTTTTTTGTTCAAGAAAAGGACACCCCACAACATACCAACAACAGTCGCCGTGATTCATGTCAAACCTGCCCATAGCCAGCCATCGTTATACCGATTCGGCCCTCGTTGAGAACGATTCCGGTTTCCAGAAATTCCTTCGCCAAGCCCTGGAAGCCCCCATCCTGTCGTCCGAAGAGGAGTTTCATCTGGCTACCCGTTATCAGGAAAATGACGATCTCGAAGCAGCCCACCGATTGGTTCACGCCTATCTAAGGCTGGTGCTGAAAACGGCCCGGGAATATCTCAACTATCGGATGAGCCTGGCCGATCTGGTCCAGGAAGGCACCGTAGGGTTGATGCAGGCGGTCAAAAAGTTTGATCCCAAACGGGGTAATCGGCTGGCCACCTATGCCATCTGGTGGATCCGGGCAGCGATACACGACTATATCCTGCGCTCCTTCCGCATGGTGAAGATCGCCACCACCCAGCTCAAACGCCAGCTTTTTTTCAAACTCCGCCAAGCCAAAGAACACTTTGCCCCTCTGGAGCGGGACGAAGCCGAAGAGTTGGCGCGAAAATTTGGCACCGATGCCGACACCATCCTGGAAGTGGACAGTCGCATGAACGGGGCCGACACCTCCCTTAATCAGCCGGTCCTGGAGGGTGACGGTGAGATGATCGACGGACTCCCCGATCAGCGCCCCGGCCCCGAACATGAACTCCTCTCCACCCAACACCAAGAGGTCATGACCCGGTTGATCGGGCAGGGGCTGGAAAAACTCAACCCCCGGGAACAGGCGATCATCACCGCCCGCTTTCTCACCGACAAACCCCTCACCCTGGAAACCCTCTCCCACCAATTTGGCATCAGCCGTGAGCGGGTCCGCCAGATTGAAAAAAAGGGGATGAGCAAACTTCAAACCCTCTTTCATAACGATCCCCTGGCCCGGGAGCTGATCTCAGAGATCTGATTTCCACCCCAGCCCCTGTTTTTATCCTCTCCATTTCTCTTCTTTCTCTTCTGCCCAAGGCCGTTTCCCAATACACTTATCAAGCGCTACACAAGCGCCTTGGATACGCTGGCGTCTCTTCCACTGTTTTGAAACAGCGTCCCGTTCCAACCAAAAACCCAACATCGTCACCGCCCCGGTTTGATTTTTTTCGTTAAATACGATCATTACGTTACCATTCGATACATCAAACCAAATGCTTCTCGGTTGCTTCCTGTGGGGATTTTTTTTATTTTTTCAGTTTGATTTCAATGTGGTTTGTATTTTGCTTCAGCCACACCACCTTGCCAAATGATCAAACATTGAACCACTCCTGACTATTCTTGTGATTCGTTGACTATTATTCAGTTAATATTCTTTCCTGACAGGGTTGCTTCTTTGGAAGGAAAGAAATAAATTTTTTTTGTCATTTCCTTCCCGACCAAGCGCTTTTGAGAGGCTTTGGCAAGGAAGAGCCTGTCAAATGAATATCAAATGAAAAAGATAACCCCGCCCAAACCTTGCGCGGGATGACTTGAGAGCGCGCGCCACAAAAGCCCACTCTCCTTGGTAGAGGTAGTGATGAATAAGATCAAACTGACCCTGAAGACAACGCTTCTGGCCACCAACGGGGCTTTGGTCGTGGTCATTTTCGGCATTCTTCTGACTGTTTTTCTGATGACCAGTGAGATGGCCGAAGATTCGGTAGGCATCAATCTGGCGGGGCGGCAACGGATGCTGACCCAAAAAATGACCAAGGAATTTTTCCTCTATGAGGAGAGCCGCAACGACGAAAATTATTCGGCCCTGCTCAACTCCGCCCGGGTTTTCAATGCCACCCTCGCCGGCCTGTTAAGCGGTGGCAGCGCCCCCTTGAGCCTGGATCCCGGCGACAGTAGACAGGGTGATCTGGCGCCCCCCTTTCCGGAGCTAAAACGCCAACTGCAACAGGTATCCACCCTCTGGGCTCCGATGTGGATCTCCCTGCAATCCCTGAAAGAGGGTGATGGCAACCTGAAAACCACCCGAAATCTGCTCCTGAAAATGAACATGCCTCTTCTCACCGCCATGAACCAGGCGGTGGTTTTGATGGCTGAAGAGTCCAAAAAGGGTGTGGGAGGGATCAAAAATGCGGTGATAATCGGTGGGCTTTTGAGTCTTTTGATCGTGGCTGGGGTGATCTGGCAGGTTGGTCGCATCAACCGCCAGATCTACTACATGCGCAAGGAACTCAAAGTGCTTGCCGAGGGAGATCTGCGGGCTCCCATGAAAATCATCGGCAAACCCAACGAGCTGGACCTGATCTCCGAGGATATCGAAAAACTCCGAAACCGGTTTATCCGGGTCATTCAGACCATTTTTCTTCAGGCACACTCACTCTCTGCAGCGACGGACGAGCTTATCGTGGCCAAGGAGACCCTGGCCACCGATTCCAGAGAAAATTTTGAGCTTTCCGGCTCTATCGGTTCAGAGCACAACGAAACCTCCGACAACGTCCTGGCGATTCAGGAGCTGGCCAAATCCACCGCTGGGCGGGTGGGTGAGATGGCGACGGCCACCGACCAGCTTTCCAGCAATATCAGCACCATCGCCGCCGCCGCCGAGCAGGCGAGCGCCAATGTCACCACCATGGCCTCCGCCGCCGAGGAGATCACCGCCAACATCAGCGGTGTCAACGCCAACCTCGAACAGGTTGACCACTCCGTCAACAGTGTCGCCACCTCCATCCAGGAGATGCGCGGCTCTCTGGAACAAGTCCGCCTGCGCTGCCAGGCCGCCAGCCGGGAATCCGAGGATGCCAACGCCAAGGCAGGAGGCACCCAGGGGGTGATGGATAAACTCTCCAACTCTGCCGAAGAGATCGGCAACGTGGTGGAAGTCATCAACAATATCGCCGACCAGACCAACATGTTGGCCCTGAACGCCTCCATCGAAGCGGCTGGTGCCGGTGATGCCGGAGCCGGGTTTGCGGTGGTCGCCAACGAGGTCAAAGATCTGGCCAATCAGACCAGCAACGCCACCAAGATGATCTCCCAGCAGATTCTGCAAATGCAGAAAAACAGTCGGGAAGTGGCCGAAGCCAGTAAAGAGATCAGCCAATCCATCAACCGCATCAATCGGGGCAACCTGGAAATCACCCATGCGGTGGATGTGCAGACCGATACGGTCAATGGCATTGCCCAGACCATGGTTGGTGTGGCTGAAGCCGCCGGAGAAGTAACCCGCAATGCCCGGGAGTTGAATATGGCCGCTGACGATGTGGCCCGAGCCGCCCTGGAGGCTGCCAACGGCACCGGAGAGATCGCTTCCTCCGCTTCAGACGCCTCCCTGGCCGCCCAAAGCCTGGCGGAACAAAACCGGGAAATCAACACCATGTCCCAGCATGTATCCAGTTCCGCCGAAGAAGCCGCTCATGCCACCAGCGGGGCCAATGCCAAGGTCAAGGTCATTCTCAACAATGTCTCCCTCACCAATGGCTCCATCAACCACACCGGCCGTTTGATCGAAACCTCCGTCATTCCCGGCAACAAACTCATAGCTTCCGTGGCGGGTATTTCGGTTGGTGAGGAGCCCTTCAAAGTCAAAGCCATCAAGGGGGCTCACCTCAAATGGCTGGGCAAGCTGGAAAGTGTGATTCGTGGCCGCTCCGACCTGCGTCCCGAACAGGTAGCCAGCGGGCATGAGTGCGATTTTGGCAAATGGTACGATACCGATGGTACCGCCCGTTATAGCCAGATGCCGATCTTCCAGAAAGTGGGCAAGGTACACATGCGGGTTCACGAAGTGGCCCGGGAGGCGGTGCAGCTGGTCAGCGAAGGGGATCCCACTCAGGCTGAGGAAAAAATGAATGAGTTTAACGGCATCAAGGATCAGCTCTTCGAGCTACTGGATCAGCTCTATCTGGAAGCTTCGAACTGATTCACGGCAGCACTGGAGGGGGTGGTATAGTAGGTCTACCTCAGAACTGAACACTTTTCTCTGACTCGTCATCCCCGCGAAGGCGGGGATCCAGAGAGATAATCATGACCCTCAAGGAAAAACCGAATCTTTATCAAGGTCGGTATTTTGTTGAAAGTGAAGCAAGATTTGGAAGGTCTCGTGCCAACCCCCCTGGATTCCTACATTCGCGGGAATGACAAAAAAAGTGCAACGGCATATGTCCAATTCTTGATTCGGATGGCTATAGAAGAGTAGCAGCAGGGCTGATGATCAGCCGAAGGATGAGGGCTGAAAGTGTTTGCCGTTGGTTGCGTCACTAAAGCGGCCCAGCCCTTGTTAGGATCAGAGCAAGGGTACGGTAAAGTAAAAGGTACTGCCTGAGCCCAACTGGCTCTCCACCCAGATACGCCCCCCCAGCCAACCCACAAATCGCCGGCAGAGCGCCAACCCCAATCCAGCGCCTTCCCGGGTGCGGGTTTCGGGCGCTTCCACCTGGGTAAAATATCTGAAAATCATCTCCTGCTGGTCCGGGGCCAAACCTTTGCCGCTATCCTGTATCGTAAACCGCAAGGCTGCCCTCTCCCCCGCTTCCCCACCGGGCGCCTCTCTGGCCACCAGCAGCTGAACAGCCCCCTTATCGGTAAACTTGACGGCATTATCCAAGAGATGGCGAAGAATCTTGCGTAATTTTTCCCGATCCGTGCGCACCTGCTCCCCCACCCCCTGATCCAGCTGAACCTGAAGGGTAAGTCCTTTCACCTTGGCCTGATCCATGGGTGTTTCGGTCACCTGGTCGATCAGTTCCCGGAGGGCAAAGGCGGTGTGGTTGGGCAGGGCCTCACCGGTGTCGATCTTGACCAGATCCAGGATATCGTCTACCAACACCATCAGCCGCTCTCCCGCCTGGGAGATATGGCGAACGCTCTCCTGGTGAGCCGCCTCCAGCTTGGTTTCCAGAAGACCGGAAAAGCCGATAATGCTGGTGAGGGGGGTGCGTAGTTCGTGGCTGATCAGATAGAGAAATTCGCTCTTGATCCGATCCCCGGCTTCGGCTTTTTCCTTGGCGGCGTGGAGTTCTGCTGTGCGGGCGATGACCATCTCGGTCAAGCGATCCCGATGTTGTTTGAGTTCCAGATGGTTGTCCACCCGGAGCTTGACGATGGTGGGGTTGAACGGTTTGGTGATGTAATCCACCGCCCCTGACTGCAACCCTTTGGACTCATCCGCCTCCCCCCCCAAAGCCGAAATGATGATCACCGGGATCTCTTTCAGGGCGTCATCGGCCTTGAGCCTTTCGCACACCTCGTAGCCATCCATTTCGGGCATCATGATGTCGAGGAGAATCAGATCGGGCAGTTGGACAGAGGCAATTTTGAGAGCGGCGGCACCGGAAGTAGCGAAGATAACCTGAAAATCGGTCTCCAAAATTTCTGCCAGGAGCTCGATATTGACCGGCTCATCATCCACCACGAGGATTTTCGCAAGGCAATCGTTTTTATCTGCCATGGTGGTGTTTCCTTTGGAGAGGGCGACCGCTCCCCTGAATTGAACCTGAATCCGGCAGTTGGGCGTACGCTCATGCCCCAGCCTCTTGATCCACCAAGCCAATCGGGAGAAAGCGATTCAGTTTGCCGGTAGCGGATGGCAGGCGCATTCGATGGCCCCCAACCGATGGGTGATGCTTTTATGCGGGGCAGGCTTTTCCGTGGCACACGATCAGCTCTTCCTCCCCCTCGGGATCCATTTGCGTATAGCAGGAGAGCTGAACGGGCAAAATCGTACCGTCACTTTGTTTGAGGGAAACTTCCCCCACAAAACATCCCTGGGACTGGATCTCCTGGATCACCCGAGCCCCTTCATCCGCTTGACTGAAGAGCCCGTTCCAGTTATCGCCGATAACCTGGGGGGGATCCAGGATTAATCCACTTTGGGCAGCTGGATTGAGTTCCCGGATTTCCCCTTGCCGGTTTAACATCAGGATCATCTCCCCGGTATGCTCCAACAAGGCCTGGTAAGCCCGATAGAGCCTTTCAGAACGCTCCCGGCACTGTTTGATCTCCAGCTGGTTGCGCACCCGTATCATGACGATACCGGCATTGACGGGCTTGGTAATATAATCCGCCGCCCCTATCTCCAAGGCGGCGGTCTCCTCCTCGGCCCCTGAGAGAGCCGTGACGAAAATAACCGGAATCTCCCGGGTTTTGGCATCCAGGCTCAGCTCAATACAGACCTGGGTGCCGTTCATCTCCGGCATCATGATATCCAGCAGGATCAGATCCGGAATCTGCCGGGTAGCGATCTCCAGGGCTTGCCGACCATTGGTCGCAAAAAGGACGTGGTAGTTATCCTGGAGAACTTCATGGAGCAACTCGATATTGGCAGGTTCGTCATCCACTACCAAGATGGTCTCTTTGGGTCCGGGAGAGGTCTCCATATCAGGGAACATCCTTGTCCTTGGTTTGCTCTCCTGCCCCCAAACGGGCGGAGAGGGTCATGGTGATGGTGAGAGCCCGGGCAAAGTCCAGTTGTCCCACGGCCTCTTCCAGGGGTTTCAACTCCGATTCCAGTTCCGTATCCCGAAGCAATTCCGTCAGATTGGGCAAAAAGCCCCGGGCTCGCAAGTTGTTGGCCTTCAGTAGCTCAGCCATTTCCGTTAGCTGGGTGTGGAGTTTTTCCGTATCCACCGGGCTGCTGTTTCCAGAATCCTGGCCATCTTTGGCTGGCGATTTTTGATCCCCCGTTGGATCTTCACCCGGCTGTAAGGATCTTTCATGTCGGACAAGGATGTCGGCACTCTGACCGAGTTCAGCCATCTCTCTCTCAAGCCGCCCCAGCAGGGGCTCCCACTCAGCGGTGCGTTGTCCCTTGATCGCCTTTTCCAGATCCAGTGCGGTACGGGAGAGCGCTTCAGCGGATATATTGCCTGCAGTACCTTTCAGGGCATGGACCCGCCTGGCAGCCTGTTCGACCTCCCGAATCTTAAGGGTTTCCCGAAGCTCCTGGACGACCAGGGCATTTTTTTTGACAAAATCCAGAATCAACTTTTTATAGAGTTTATGGTTACCCCGCAAGCGGTGCAGACCCGACTGGATGTTTATTCCCGGCAGATCACCAGCAAAAGGATTTTGAGCGGGGTCGGTGATGATGGGATCCATTCTATCAGACACCTCGGGCTTCACAATACGGCTTTTGGGTTGAATCCACTGGGCCAGACATTCGAACAGCTCCCGCACGTCGATGGGTTTGGAGACGTGGTCGTTCATGCCGGCATCGATACATTTTTCCTTATCCCCCACCATGGCATGGGCCGTCATGGCGATAATCGGCAGGGTGGCGTTCACGGGGATGGAGCGGATACGGCGGGTGGCTTCAAAACCATCCATTCGCGGCATCTGCAAATCCATAAACACCACGTCAAATTCCCCCTGGGATTCATTGATCAGATCCACCGCCTTCTGGCCATCTTCAGCCAACTCGACGATGAGCCCCACATCCTGGAAAATTTCCCGGGCCACCTCCTGATTGATGGTGTTGTCTTCCACCAGCAGCACCCGGGCCCCCTCTACCCGCTGCCTCACCCGAGCCTCCAGCAACTCTTCCTCCCGGGCAGGATGGGCAGGCAGTTGCTCCTCTCCACCCATCGCACTCAGGATGGCATTGAACAGAGCCGAAGGGGTGATGGGTTTGGTGAGAATACCGGCCAGACCGCTGTCTTCGATCTCCCCCGACAGGTTTTCCTTGACGTGACCCGTGATCAGAAGAGTGGTGGGCGTTTTAGCCAGTTTTTCATGGTTGAAGATCCGACGGGCTGTTTCCAAGCCATCCATTTCAGGCATCTGCCAATCCATCAGCACCAGGTCATAGGGCTTTTCGCCGTCATCAGAGGCCCGCTCCAGTTCTTTTAAACCCGCTTGACCCGAGTCGGTCGTCATGACACTCAAGCCCATGGAGTCAAAAAGATCTTTGAGAATTTCCCGGGCGGTGGCGTTATCGTCCACCACCAGGGAGCGCAGATCCTGGAGGAGAACAGGTAATTTATTCGACTCGGGATGCTGGGCTATCGGATTGCGGGAGAAGGCGGCGGTAAAGCTGAAAAGACTCCCCTTGCCATAGGTGCTGGCCACCTCGATGTGACCGCCCATCATCCCAACCAGGCGATCACAGATGGTGAGCCCCAGGCCCGTGCCGCCATATTTACGGGTGATGGAATTGTCGGCCTGGCTGAAGGCCTGGAACAGCTTTTTCAGCTGCTCTGGCGTCAATCCCATGCCGGTATCCCGCACCGAAAAGCGTAGCCAGGTAAAGGTATCGGTCTGATGGACCGGCTTGACGGAAATAACGATCTCACCAAAATCGGTAAACTTGACCGCATTGGCCACCAGGTTGATCAACACCTGCCCCAGACGCAAAGGGTCACCCACCAGGTTGCAGGGGGTCTCGGGGGCGGTGGCCAGAAGAAAATCGATCCCCTTTTCAGCCGCCCGGGGGGCGATCAGACTGGAGACATCCTGGAGAACCCCTTCCAGGTCGAAATCCACCTCCTCCAGGTTGAGTTTATCCGCCTCGATTTTGGAAAAATCCAGGATATCGTTGATAATCCGCAGCAGGGAGTGGGAGGATTGCAGCACCTTGTCCAGATAGTGCCTTTGCCGTACAGCCAGATCGGTTTTCCCCAGCAGGCGGCCCATACCGATGATGGCGTTCATGGGGGTGCGGATTTCGTGGCTCATGTTGGCCAAAAATTCACTTTTGGCCTGGTTGGCCCGGATTGCTTCCGCTCTGGCCACCTCCAATTTTTGATCGGTTTGCAAGCGCTCGATGATGGTGGCCAAGGTGTGGGAGATGGTCCAAAGATACTCCTCCTCCTCCCAATCCCGCTGATGGCCCGGCTGTAGATAAACAGTGACCACCCCCAGCAGATGCCCCTGGGAAAGAATCGGCAGGCAGTAGTGACCGTGGGGCTCCATGCCCTCAAAACGGGTATGGTGACGGTCATCCACCCCGCAGGCGAAAACAAGATCTTTGGAGAGCGCTGCCTGACCACAAAGGCAATGACCGACCCGCACTTCTTTGCATAAGTTCAACAGCGTGCTGTCCAACCCCTTGCTGGCCATCATCCGCAGGGTCTGGTTTTCTTCATCCCAAAGAAAAATCGCCCCTTTGTCCTGATTGACCTGCCAAGTCCCCTGGAGGAACAGCTCCAGGATGATACGCAGGTGCTCTTCAAAGGTGTGGGATTCCATTCCGGAGCGGAGAATTTGGGTGATGATGGCGCGGGAACGGTTGGCCAAGCGGTTTTGACCTTCCAGGTTGCCCATGGCCTCCGAAAGAATCCGCAGCTCATCTCCCTGAGTCCCCACCCCCAGGTGGGTGCCCAGCTGCTCTTTGGCAAAGCGATCCACCCGGGAGGTGAGGCGTCGCACCCGGATCACCACCACCATGGCGAGCCCCAGCAGTGGCACCAGCAGACAGATGGTCAGGATGGTCCGGGAACGGCGTTCTTCGGTAAGAAGCTGTTCACTAAAGCCAAGCACCCGGGCCTTGTTGACCAAGACCGCCAGGTTGAGCTTCACTTCCGAGCTGCCATAATCCTCAAAACTTTTCCCCGCGACAAAATAGTTTTCCATCAAAAGATCCAGTCGACCGGGCTGATGGACCGTATGGGGAATGGTATCCGCAACGATAACGGGAGGGGTGCCCATGAGCAGCAAAACGGTCAGATCATCTGCCCCGGTGATGGGAAAAAGCGCCTGAATCCACCCATCATCCAGGGCGCGCACCAACATCAGATATCCCTGGAGAGGTCCTCTTTTTTCTCGAATTTCCGTGGTGGAGAGATAGTAGGGAAGACCATCCACTGCCGTGGTCAACACCTGGCCCAGGCTTTTGGCCAGATGCAGGGGCAGGTTTTTCACAAACCCCGGAGAAAATTTTTCCCCGGTGATGGAATAGTACTCGATCATCCGGCCTTGGGTGTCCAGCAGGATAAAAAAGCTCGGCAAGGTTTCCCGCCAGACGCTGGCTGGCGGCAGCCAGGGGGGAACCCGGGTGTGAAGGATGGGATCTGGGGAAGAAAGCTCGGTGGATGGGGAGCGGGTATGGGCCAACAGCCGACTGTTTTCCGTCAGCAATCGGCCCAATGATCGAAAGCCGCTTTTATATTGATCCACCTGGATCCGCACCAGGCGCAGCTCCCGGCCCAGTTCGACGTTCAACTTATTGACGGTCAGTTCCCGAAACCGCTCGGAGAGAAAATAATCGAGGGTCCCCCCCACCACCAGGCTGACCAGCAAACCCATGGCAACCGCCTGGATCGCCAGGGGAAAATGGGTCAGCCAACGACTCATGGAACGGGTTCTCCGATCACCTCATCCCCAGAAAAACGCCACCCCCCCTCCCGCAATCGCTTGTGATCAGCGATATGGTTTTTGACATCGATTCGGTGGGTATTTTCCAGGAGATAATCAATCAGCCGGTCTGCCTTGGGATTGTCAGGCGCCCCCTTCCAGGAGGTGAGATTTAACACTTTATAATAGGGATAACGCCCCTGGGAGAGGGCTGCGATATCGTCCGGTTGCACCCCGTCCAAGCTCAAGGCGCGCACTTTTCCCAGATTACCAGGCTCCTCCATGACCCACCTGGCCACCCAACCAATGGCCAACGGATCTGCCGCCACCACATCCATCATGTCGAGCATGGTGCTGGTGTTGTGGATCAGGGGCGAAAAATAGTCTTCGTTATCCAGGAGGGTGCGCCAATGGCCAGGGCGTATTTTACAGTGCAAACGGGTCGTCGGATGAATGTTGTGAGTCAGGGAACGGACGCCTGGATCGGAGAGCTGGTTCCATTTTTTGATTTCCCCGGTAAAGATCGCTTCCGCCTCGCTACGCGTGACGTTAACGATGGGGTTGTCAGGATGGACGATGAGGGCGTTGGCAACGATGCCGACGGTATGGAATTCCAGTCCAGGGAGGCGGTCTGATGAAGCGGGTGGACAGCAAAAGGAACCGATATCCGCCTGTTTTCCAGCGAGCATTCCGGCCGTGGTGCCACAAGTGCCTTTTTGCACATTAACACTGAGCCCCTCTTGTTTGGCAAAGCGGCGGATCAAGATTTCACCAGGAGCGTAAAAGTGTTGATCCAGGGTGACCAGAAGGTCCAAGTCACCGGCCTCCTTGGGGTGCTGGATGGTTTGGGCGACCCACTCGGCAGAGACCAGGAGCGTGTTTTCCTCAGGGGGATAGAAAGCCGGCCCCCGTAGCTCTTCACTGCCCCCTTGGGAGGCCCCTCCCCCCATCAAAACCAGCAGAGCCAGACCAAAGCGGAAAAATGGCCGGACAGCCGACAGGCTAGAAGGCCTATCACTACCGGAACCCTTTGACTTCACAAGCATAGCTCTCTTCATTGCCATACCCCTCTCACATTGACGCTCAAGATGTCCGAATAGCTCTCGAACCTTGGTCGAATGTGGAATAAAGCCGCCCACAACCTGCTCCAAACTAAAAAACCTGCAAATTTTGCGGGAAATACCAACCAAGCATTGCACCAATATTCTGAAAATCAAAACATCAAAGAACCACTTGCGACCTTTTTTCAGGCAGAATACCAACGATCCACAGTTGGAAAATTGATGCTTATCAAAAATTCATCCACTTGAACCACATCCCCTCTTTTTTTAAAAATAAATTTAACGCAGAGATGTATGGCAAAATAGCTTGGTAATGCTGTAAAGAGTGACAGTTAGAGACCAATCTTCGCCTACACGACAGAAAAACGAATCATTCCCATTCATCAAGACAAATCGTTAAAATACCGGCATCACTTTTTTGCAAAAGAAATAGCTTGGGGAGCAGCAGCGATACAAGCAATCAACAGTAAAACGATCAATTGAATAAAAAACTTTCATGGCTTAAAAAACAATTTGCTGCCAAAAATTCCTCCCCCCAAGCTCTCATCAGACAAAACAAGCCTTCATCTCCTCCGAAAAGAGACGGCACAGAACCATTTCCAATCAACCTGGAAGCCTGTTGCAATGGGTCGATTTTGGTCCCAAGATTTGGCTGGCAGTTTTTGAGAATCCCAGCCTGTTCAGATATATGTGAAGCTCACAAAAACATTGGGTAACGCTGCATGAAGGCTGAAAGGGGGCTATTGCAACAAGCTCCCGGGATAACAGGTGCAGGGTTTATGCAGTGGGGGGAAAGGAGACCTCAGCCATTCAAAAAAGGCGCTGCTTTTGATTTGCAAGGGACTGAAAGTATGGTAGGGATTAGGTTGGTGTCGTTTGATTTCCAAAATAGACAGGCGGACCGATGAGCGACAAAAACGATCTGGATCCCTTTTTCCCCGGTCGGGCAAGCAAATCCATGCAGGATAAAAACCTGGAAAAGGTGCTGCCCAAGAATGAACTCAAGGTGGATGTTCAGCTGGTGACGGGACGCCACATCCGGGGAACCCTCTATGTGGATCTCCAGACCCGTCTCTACGACTTTATGAACCTATCCCAGCCGTGGGTGGTGGTGGTCGACAAAAAAAACCCCAAATTGACCACCATCGTCAACAAGAGCCACATCGTCTCCATCCGGGAGGTGGAGCGATTCGATGCCGCAGAAAATCTGCCCCACCCTTCGCAAAAATACCGCTGAAAATCCCTGGCAGATCCTGGCTGTGAAGTCCCATGGCGTTTTTTTTCAAGCGGATGCCACAACCGGTCGATGGGGCCGGATCACATGGCGGTGAAGGCCTGGCGGCTTGGCAAATCCTTCTCTCAAGCTGGCAAATCTTGCCTGCATCTGCCACGCCTGTTGAATGGAACGGATCCCTTCGACCAGGGTTTGGCGTTCCACTTGATCGACGATGCTGAATTCCCCGCCTTGGGTCACAATTTCCAATGGATTCACGGTGCC
Organism: Magnetococcales bacterium; assembly: GCA_015232395.1. NCBI lineage: Bacteria > Pseudomonadati > Pseudomonadota > Magnetococcia > Magnetococcales > Magnetococcales bacterium. The sequence goes on from JADFZT010000048.1 coordinate 19,697, forward strand.
GTCTCCTACATTTGAGCAGAAAGTCGGAGATAGTGTCGCATTTATTGTGCCAGGGGGGAGACGCCCCCATGAACCACCCCAGGAACCCGCTGAATCGTCCTTGGAGAAAACCCGAAAAGGATCCGTAGTGGAGCAAATGGGAGAGAGCCTCTTTTCCTAACGGCTGCGACGCAAATGTTGATGATGTTCTTCCCAGCGCCGCTTGTCTGCCAGGGCCAAAGCCCCCACAACGATAAAAACCAGCAAAAGATAGCCGCCGACGGCGAGGAGTGGAGAGTTGAGAGAGAGCATGTCATACCTCGTATAAATGGGCGTTTTTTACATCAAAACCAGTAAGTTACATTGGAAACGGAGATTGATTCCCGGATTCCGAACTTCTGATCCCAAAAGCGATGGTGGGGAGTGACCGCAACCATGGCTGGGCCTGGTATAGCAATTCCAATCAAAAATTGGAGAGATGCCGTTGCTCTTATGCTGTCATTCCCGCGAAGGCGGGAATCCAGGGAGTCTGGCACGAACCTTTCCAAACCTTGTATCACTTCAGAAAAACTCCGGCCTTTCTGAAGGTTTGTGTTTTTTCTTGAGGGCAACAATTGTCTCCCTGGATCCCCGCTTTGACGGGGATAACGAGTCAGAGAGGAGAGTCTGTTTTTCAGATAGAATGGCTATACTTTCCGCCAATTGGTTGCCGGGGGTGCCGGAGTGCCTGAATTTTGCCGATCAGTTGCCGGGAGCGGCCAGGGCGCTTTGAAGCTGCTGGACCGTCGCCTCCAGAGTGCTCTGTTCAGAGACCGCCTGGCGCAAAAAGCCCCGGATCTGTTCGATGAGGGCGATGGAACGATCAATTCGGGGGTTGGAACCGGCGACATAGGCCCCGATGTTGATCATATCTTCGGCCCGCGCATAGGTGGCCAGGGCCTCCCGCAGTTGACCGGCCATCTCCTTGTGTTGCGGCTGGGCCATATCGTCCATCAGACGGGAGATGGAGCCCAAAATATCGATGGCGGGATAGTGGTTGCTGTCCGCCAGATCCCGGGAGAGCAATATGTGTCCATCCAAAATACCCCGCACCGCATCGACGATGGGATCCTGAATGTCATCCCCTTCCATCAGAACGGTAAAAAGCCCGGTGATGGAACCATTGCCATGATCCCGCCCCGCCCGTTCCAGCAGGCGAGGGAGCATGGTAAAGGTGGAGGGTGGATAGCCTTTGGCTGTCGGTGGCTCTCCCCGAGCCAGACCCACTTCCCGCTGGGCCATGGCAAAACGGGTCACTGAATCCATCAGCAGCAGGACATCCTTTTCCCGGTCACGAAAATATTCCGCCACGGCCATGGCATAAAAAGCCGCCCGCAGCCGTAGCAACGGGGGTTGGTCAGCGGTCGCCACCACCACCACCGAGCGGGCCAATCCTTCCGGTCCCAGCTCTTTTTCCAAAAATTCCACCACCTCCCGGCCACGCTCACCCACCAGGGCGATGACGTTGACCTGGGCCTTGGTATAGCGGGCCATCATGCCCATCAGGGTACTTTTACCCACACCGGAGCCGGAAAAAATGCCTACCCGCTGGCCACGACCGATGGTGAGCAGGCCGTTGACCGCTCGGACACCCAGATCCAACGGGGTATCGATGCGCTTGCGCAACATGGGATTGATGGGGTCGGAATAGAGGGGCACGCTGCCCTTGAGTTCCAGGGGTGGGCCATCATCCATGGGCTCCCCCAAGGGGCCGATCACACGCCCTAAAAGCCGATCCCCCACCGCTACCGTTTCCGCTTCTCCCCGGGATAGAATCAAGCTCCCGGGACGCACCCCCTTGAGAGCCCCCAAAGGCATCAGCAACACCGCATCATTGCGAAAGCCAACCACTTCCGCTTTGACCATCCGCTCCCCCTCACCGGTGATGATGTCGCACATATCCCCGATGCTGGAGGCCGGGCCATCCCCTTCGATCAAGAGGCCCACCACCTGGGTCACCCGCCCCATCTTCTGGAAAGAGAGCCCTTCGGTTGCCGCCTGGGCATAATCGTTCCAGGGCAGTTCCAGGGAGATTTCTTCGCTCTCCATCATGGTTTTCAGGGACTCTCTGAAGGATTTTCGGGCAGATCTGACATGTTGAACCCGGATTCAGTCTCAGCCGTGGTCTCTCCCCAACCACTGTCCTGCTGGGAGGGTTCATCCCGGGCATTGGCTGCCATCCCGGCAGACGCCTCTTCGCTCATCCGGGACTCAGCGGCCATGGGAGAGCGTTCCGGAGAGTCATCCGTCATCGCCTCCTGGTCTACGGGAGAGGCCTCCCTTTCCCGAGGCTCTTCCAGGGGCTGTGGGGGGTCCGATTCCATCACTTCTTCCACCCTGTCAGGGGACGCTTCCCCATTGACCGAGGCGTCAACATCCATTTGCTCTTCAGCTGACTCCTGGATCGTCTGAGCCTCTTGGACCATCGGCGCTTCAGCGGTTGCCTCAGCCATCGGTGCTTCAGCGGCTTCCTCAACCATCGGCGCTTCATCAGCCTGAGCTTCGGCGGCTTCCTCAGCCAACCGGGCCTCCTCAGCCGCCCGGGCTTCTACCGTCAGGGCCTCTTTGGCATCCAGAGCGGCCTGATCGGCAACAGACTCCAGGTGTGCGACAGCCTCATCGGTAGGCGTACCAATTTCTCCAGTCACCATCCCCCGATAGCCTTGCTCTTCCAGACGGTCCACCAGAGCCGCCCGCATGCCGCTCTCCATCTCCTGCAAGCGGCTACCGAGGTTGTCCTCTACCCCGCCAAAATCACTCTCCACCCGCACCGATCCCGGAGGGACCGTGGGGTTGGCTTCAAAGCGCAGATTTTCAAAACCGTTCAGATTTCCCATCAGCTCCGCCAGATGGGGGGCCAGATGGACCACCACCTCCCGGCGATTGGCCACCTGGGTCAAAAGCCGTTGAATACGGGCGTTGATGCGTTCGGGCTCCAGTGATAGTTCATGGGCCACCAACTCCCGAACCAGCACAATGGCCGTCTCCACCATAAACCGCTCCGAAGCGGCAAAAACCCGGCCCGGGAGGGTTTCCAACTCGTCGAGGATCGATTGCAGCTGGGGCAGGAGAAGATCCATCTCCTGCTGCATCTTTTGCTCCCCCAGCGCCAAACCGGCTTTTTCGCCCGCAGCAAAGGCCTTTTGATAGACCTCCTTTTCCAGCTTTTCCAGACGTTTTTTTTCCAACACCTCCGGTGGAATGGCCGGGGGTTTTTTTGGAGGGGCCGGGCGATGCAGCTTGCCGTCGGCCTGGTAAGGCAAAAAACCGGACCGCTTGGGCGCTTCCCGCGCCACCAACTCGGCATAGCTCAATATGTCGCTGTCGGAAAAGGTCGGCAGACGTCGTTTTCTTTTTGCCAATGCGCTCATAACCATCCACTCCGATCCTGGTGGCGATACCAGGCACTCCCGTTGGGTTTAGAGGACCACATCTTCGCTGCCCTTGCCCATGATGACGATGGAACCTTCGTTTTCCAATCTCCGGGCCTCTTTGAGGATGGTCTGCTGGCCCGACTCCACATCGGCGACCTTGATCGGCCCCATCATTTCCAGATCCTCCCGCAACATTTCCGCTGCACGCTCGGACATGTTGTTGAAAAACTTGTCCTTGAGCCGCTCGTCGGCCCCTTTGAGGGCGTTGAGCAGATCGTCGTTGGAAATCTCCCGAAGCAGGGTCTGGAAGCTCTTGTCGTCCATGAGCAGCAGATCTTCGAAGAGGAACATCTCCTTGCGCACTTCCTCGGCCAAGGGGTTGTCTTCTTCGTCGAGATAGGCCAGCAACTTGTCGGAAATATCCCGACTCATGAGGTTCAACATTTCCGCCACCTTGACCACACCGCCACCACCCTCGTGGGTGTAGACGCCACGGGTGGCTCCCAAGGCATCCAGCTCAGTCAGCAGGGATTCCTCGATATCCTCCAGGGCTCCAGGGGGCAGACTGCCCAGTTTGGCCATGCGGAAGATCACCTCCTGTTGCACGTCCGGAGGCAAAAAGTCGATGACAAAGGAGGCTTGCTCGACGTTGATCTGGGAGAGCACCAGGGCGATGGATTGGGGATGCTCGCTGGCCAGGAAGGTGGCGATCAGTGCCGGCTCCATGGTGTTGAGAATTTCCCAGGGGGTGTTTTTCGGACCCTGCTGCAACTCCTTGAGCAGATGACGCCCCTTCTCCTTGCCCAGGGTCTTCATGATCAAATCCTTGACCCGTCCCAGACCACCCCGAATATCGAAGTGCTGGTTTTCGAACCGGTCCAAAAACTCCTGACGCACCGCCTTGACCGCTTCCGGGGGCATGGTGCCCATGCGGATGATGGTGCGGGAAAGATCACGAATTTCATCGTCGCTCATCCCCTCCATCAAGGCTTTGGCTTCCTCATCCTGGACAGCGAGGATAAAAATCGCAGCCTTTTCCTTGCCGGTCAGTCGTTGTCGGCCCGGGCGGCGGGGTACTTCCGATTCGCCTATGATGTCCGTCATGGGTCAATCCTTACCTTGGGTTCGAACCTTGCTATTACCAAAACCGTTTAATGGGGTCTGACACCCGTGTTACCCGTGTGTCGAATGACTCTACTTCAGGAAACCATCATCCCACCGGGATTAAAGTCAGGGGATGGGGAAGCCACCCATGGGTCACCTTCCCATCCCCGGAAAACCATCCCATTTTTCCTAATCGTCCTGGGCGAGCCATGCTTGGAGAATTTCCCGGGACTCTTCCAGATGCTCGGCGATCATCTGCTGGGTCATCTGGATGTTGCGATCCGGAATCTTCACCCGTACCGGACCCTCGGTAGGCAGTGTTCCCACCCCTTCGGCTGCCAGTTGCGCCTCCAGGTTGGCCACACTGAGGGGCACACCACTGGAGTCGGGGGTCTTTTCCGGAGCCAGGAGCTTGTCCACCAGAGGCCGCACCACCATGAAGAGCAGAGCCAGGGTGATGAGTCCGATGACCAGTTGCAGCCAGTAGGTCTTCAGGAACTCTTCGGCGGTCATGCCTTTGTCAACCGCAGGCAGAGGCAAAGACTCGAAGGGAGCGTTGGTCACCTGGATGGTATCCCCCCGATCCGTCCGGAAACCCACCGCCTGGACGATAATCTTTTTCAACTGCTCCATCTCGGCATCGGTACGGGGCTGATAGACCGGAGGTGAGCCATCTTCGGTGGCTTGATAGGTGCCATCCACCAGGACCGCCACCGACAGGCGCTTGATGGTGCCTACGGGGAGAAGAATATGGTTGACGGTTTTGGAGATCTCATAGTTGACGGTCTCCCGCTCCACATCCCGACTCTGGGCGGAGCCCGCACCACCGGCAACCCCGTCGTCGTTGGCATCGTTGGGACGCACACCCGGTACACCACCTGCGCCAAACTGACCCTTGCTGGCTTCAGCGGTGGTCTGTTCGCTCCGGGCGACCTGACCTTCAGGATCAAAAATTTCCTCCTTGCGCTCCACCCGGGAGAGATCCAGCTCGGCGGTGATGCGCACGATGGATTTGGAGATACCGCTCGCCGCCACCCCGATCACCTTATCGAGCATCGCCTGGGCGCGATCTTCCAATGATTTTTCGATCCGCTTTTGCAGCGCCATGGTTTCGTCGGCGGGCAGTCGGCCATCCTTGGGACTCTCTTTGCCTCCCGCGATCAGATTCCCCTTATGATCGAGCAGTGTGACCCCACTCTCCTCCAGCCCTTCCACGGAAGAGGCGATGAGGTGAACGATGCCGTCGATCTGGGTTGATTTCAGGCGGCTGGAGAGTTCCACCACCACCGAGGCGGAGGCTTCCTTCTCTTCTGAGACAAAGAGAGATCGCTTGGGTAGAACCAGATGGACCCGGGCGCTGTGGACCTGTTCGATGGATTCCACCGAACGGGCCAGCTCTCCCTGAAGGGCACGCTGATAATTCATCCGCTGCATGAAATCGGTCATCCCCACCAGGTTGGTTTCGTCAAAGATTTCAAAACCAACCCCGACCCCCTTTTTGGGCATGCCCATGGTGGCCATTTCCAAGCGGGTGTCATACACCTTGTCTTCGGGGATTTTGATGTTGGACCCCCCGGCGGTGAGTTCATAGGGGATGTTCATCTTACCCAGTTGCGCCACCACCCGACCGGCCTCATCTTCGGGCAGGCCCGAAAAGAGCACCTTGTAACTGGGACGTGTGGCAAACCAGATGATGGCGGTCAGCGCCAGGATGGCGGCAACGACAGCGACAAAAATGCCGTTGCGTCCCCCCAAAGGGAGACCTTCCAAAAATCGGTTCAGTGATTGGACCGGTGACTCGGGAGTCTCGGTCATGGTGCTCATCGCCTCAGCCATGTCAGATTTTTCATCATTAACGTGGTGGATTGCCCTGCGCCATCCCCTCCTTGGGCATCATGCCTGGAATGGAATATTGCCAACACCATGCAGCCCGTTGGCAAAATCCCGAAGGGGTGGAACCCTGGTCCGGTCATGGATCAACCGGTATGCGCTTCACCTCCTTGTGTCACTGGGCAGTGGCGCATCTTTCTTTTCACTTATAATGAGCAAACAGCCTAGACCGGCATGCTCATCACTTCCTTGTACACTTCAACAGCCTTGTTGCGAACTTCCATCAGCAGCCTCGTGTGCAACTCCGCCTGGGAGCTGGCAATCTGGGCTTCGTGGATGGAAACCCCGGCGTTACCGAGCAAGGCCTTTTGGGTCATCTCCTTGGCCTCTTTCTGCAAACGATCGGTTTCCTTGATCTGCTTGGAAAGAACGTTGGAAAAATCGCTCCACTGACCACCGCTTTTGCTTTCGCTGCCCGACAGGGAAAGAAGAGAGGACAGAGGTGCACCGTTAATCGCTCCGATAGACATGATGTGTTACCTCTTAACGACCGATTTCAAGAGCTTTCAATGCCATCGCCTTGGAGGCGTTGAGCACGGAAACGTTGGACTCATAAGAACGGCTGGCCGACATCATGTTGACCATTTCGGTCACCACATCGATGTTGGGCATCGCCACATAGCCATCCTGGTTGGCATCGGGATGGTTGGGATCGTACTGCATGCGCGGCGGCTTTTGATCCACCATGATCCTGTCCACGGAAACACCGGTGGAGCCAGCCGCTTTGGTTTGATCCAGCACATCGGCAAAGGGCTGGGCCTGAAACACCGGATCCCGACGCTTGTAGGGCCCCCCTTCCGGGGTGCGGGTGGTCTGGGCGTTGGCGACATTTTCAGCGATAATGTTGAGCCTCAAGCGCTGAGCTGCCAGCGCTGAGGAGGTCACCTTAAACGATGTCAAAAAATCCATATCGAACTCCTGTCATGCCCAAAATTCCGGCAGCGGTTATCGACCACCACCGATGATCATGCGCATCTGGCTGATCTGCCCGGAAAGGGATTGGGCCGCATAGTTATAGAGCAGTTGGTTGGCGGTCTGACGGGCCATCTCCTGCTCCAGATCCACACTGTTGCCGTCCCCCTTGGGAATGGCGGTCTCCACTTCCTGGATCATCGGCTCAAAATTGGTAGGGGCGATGGGCAAGTGTTGCCCATCCGTGCGCGCCATGGCCAACTCCCCATTGGCGGGATAGGCCTGGGCCAGCTCCGACTCAAAATCAAGGCGTTTGGCCTTGTAACCCGGGGTGTCGGCATTGGCCACATTGGCGGCAATCACCTCTTGACGCGCGTGACGCAGGTTGAGCAGCTTGGCTTTGAACGCTCCCCCTGCTCCCAGTAAATTGAAATCGGCCATGCGGTTCTCTCCAGTCAATGATTTGACAATCCCCCCTCAATTTCAGGATGGAGATTGAACTCACAAGGAGATATGCACGTTTTGTGCCTGATGTTTCAGAGTGTGAAAAAAGTGCAAACGAAGGGGAATTGGCGGGCTTTGGAAAAGCGGACAGGAAGAGGAAGCATAGCAATTCGAATCAAGAATTGGATATATGCCGCTGCATTTTTGCCGTCATTCCCGCGAATGCGGGAATCCAGGGAATCTGGCGCAAACCTTTCCAAATCTTGCATCACTCTTCAGTAAAATGCCGGCCTTTCTTGAAGATTTGGTTTTTCCTTGAGGGCAATCATCAGCTCCCTGGATCCCCGCCTTCGCGGGGATGACGAGTCAGGGAAGAGTGTCTAATTTTGAGATGGAACTGCTATAAGAGGACCACCAAGCCCCCTTCACTATCTGGATGAAACAAGGGCCGGGAGAGTCCCGCCCCCGAAGCGTATCAGGCCTCTTTCAAGAGGGTCAGCTGGGTGAATCCCTCCAGCTTTTGGAAGGGCAGCGGATATTTACCCGAGAAACAGGCATCACAATAGGAGTTAAAGTCGGTCGTACGACCATCTACCGACTTGTAGAGCGCCTCCAGGGAGATAAACGCCAGGGAATCGGCGGTGATATAGGTGCGCATCTCCTTCACCGTATGGCTGGCGGCCAGCAGCTCCTTACGGGTGGGGGTATCGATGCCGTAATAGCAGGGATGGGTGGTGGGGGGGGAGGAGATGCGCACGTGCACCTCTTTGGCACCAGCGGCCCGCACCATTTTGACAATTTTGCGACTGGTGGTCCCCCGCACCACCGAATCATCCACCAACACCACCCGCTTGCCGGTCAATACGCTGGGATTGGCGTTGAGTTTGATCTTGACCCCAAAGTGGCGGATCGACTGCTGGGGCTCGATAAATGTCCGGCCTACATAGTGGTTGCGGGTAATCCCCAGCTCAAAGGGAATGCCGGTGGCCTGGGCAAAACCCAACGCCGCAGGCACCCCGGAGTCGGGAACCGGTACCACCACGTCCGCCTCTACCGGATGCTCCTGAGCCAGACTGGCTCCGATGCGCTTGCGGGCCTCATAGACGTTGATGCCATCCAGGGTGGAGTCGGGGCGGGCAAAATAGACATATTCGAAGATACAGAGGGTGCGCTGACGTCGGGGAAAGGGAAAATAGGATTTCACCCCTTCCGGACCGATCACCACCATCTCCCCGGGTTCGATATCCCGGATAAACTCGGCATCAATGAGATTCAAGGCGCAGGTTTCCGAGGAGATCACATAACCGTTTTCCCCGATCCGTCCCAGCACCAGAGGCCGAAAGCCCCCGGGATCCCGCACCGCGATGATGGAGCGCTCATTCATACCCACCAGGGCGTAAGCCCCCTTCACCTGATGCAACGCCTCCACCAGTCGTTCGGCAAAGGTGGAGCGGCGGGAGAGGGCTGTGAGGTGAACGATCACCTCGGTATCCATGGTGGATTGGAAGATCGAGCCTCGGCGCTCCAGGTTACGGCGCATTTCGATGCCGTTGACCAGATTGCCGTTGTGGGCAAAGGCCATCCCCCCATAGGCGGTATCCACCACCAATGGCTGGCGATTGCGCATGTTGGAGCTGCCACCAGCGGTGGAGTAGCGCACATGGCCGATGGCCTGGTTGCCCGGGAGCTTTTCCAGGTCGTGGCGCTTGAAAATATCCGCCACCACCCCGCTGCCCCGGTTGACGTGGAGAATACGGTCCTCCACGGAAACGATCCCCGCCGACTCCTGGCCACGATGCTGCAGGGCGTAGAGTCCGAGGTAGACCAGGTTGGCCGCTTCCGGGTGATTGAAAACGCCGAAAACGCCACATTCATCATGGAAATGATCGTCAGGAAAAGAATGCAATGTCCGTCTGCCAGTTGGGTCGGTCTGCCAGTTGGGTCGGTCTGTCGACGGGTTCAGCTTGCCAACAGGGTCACGTGCTCAGCCAGGATTTTTTGCCAGTAAATTTTTTCCGGAGCGAAGGCGCTCTACCCAGGCTGATTCCATCGGTTGCATCCGTCCCAGCCACGCAACGCCTTCCACGCAGTATGGAGCGAGAAGCGAGCGCTTTACCATTTTTGGCTGCTCCATGTCAAAGGAAAGGAAGATCATAAAGCCTGCCAAAATGATCAAAACGCCCCGGGCGATACCGAATCCCGCCCCCGAAAATCGATCCAAAAGAGTCAGCCCCACGGCCTCTATCATGGACTGAACCAGGAGGCCGAGTCCCCAGGCGATGAGCCAGATGACGATAAAAATCAACGCAAAAGCTGCAAACCCGGCGCTGGTGGCATCCAGATGGGGAATCAAAAAGGGTTCCAGCCGGTGGCCAAACCAAAAAGCTGAAAGATAGGCCACGATCCAGCCCGCCAAACGAAACGCCTCTTTGACAAACCCCCGCATCACCCCCACCAGTGCCGAAAAGCCGACGATGGTGAGCAAAACATAATCAAAAGCGGTCATGGGCGTTTTCCTCGACAGACAGGTTTATTCACCCCTCCCCTCCTCTACCAAGCAGGCTCTCCATGGCTTCGATCAGGTTGGAAGCCGGATCCACCCGCAAGCCATCGATAGGCGGGATTCCTTCAATGGAGCGGGCTGGAGCCAGGCAGCGGTTGAAGCCGAGCTTGGCAGCCTCCTTCATGCGTGTCCCCACATGCCCCACCCCCCGCACCTCTCCAGACAAGCCGATCTCTCCCAATATAGCCAATCCCGGATCCACTGCGATCTCCCGATGGGAAGCAAAGAGCGCCGCCGCCACCGCCAGATCTGCTGCCGGTTCGGTGATGCGAAATCCCCCCGCCACATTCAGAAATATATCGTGATTGAAGAGCCCAAGCCCCAACTTTTTTTCCAACACCGCCGTCAGCATGGCCAAGCGGTTGTTATCAAAACCCAAGGTGGTGCGTCGGGGTTGCGCCAGGGGGCTGGGGGTCACCAGAGCCTGGATCTCCACCAACACCGGGCGGGTGCCTTCCAACCCCGGAAAAACCACCGAACCGGAAGCTCCCCGGGCGCGCTCCGAGAGGAATAATTCCGACGGATTGACCACCTCGGCGAGCCCCTCCTCCCGCATTTCAAAGACGCCGATTTCGTTGGCCGCCCCAAAGCGATTTTTCACCGCCCGCAAGATGCGATAGTTGTGTCCCCGCTCCCCTTCAAAGTAGAGCACCGTATCCACCATATGCTCCACCACCCGGGGACCGGCAATCTGCCCCTCCTTCGTCACATGCCCCACCAAAAAGAGCGGCATCTCCCGCTCCTTGGCCTGCTGGATCAACCGCGCCACACACTCTCTGACCTGGGTGACACTCCCCGCTGCAGAGGGTAAGGCGTCGCTGGCCATGGTCTGAATGGAGTCCACCACCAGCACCGAAGGCTTGCTGTGGGCCACCGCATCCAAAACCGACTCCAGGCGGTTTTCCATCAGCACCCACATTTTTTCCCCTGTGAGCCCCAGCCGCTCTCCTCTCAGCTTGATCTGCCGGACCGACTCCTCCCCGGAGACATAGAGCACCGGCGCCTGTTTGGAGAGCGCCTCCATCCCCTGCATCAGCAGAGTTGACTTGCCAATCCCCGGATCCCCGCCGATCAAAATCGCCGAGCCGGGAACCAGCCCACCCCCCAACACCCGATCCAACTCCCCAATCCCCACTTCCATGCGGGTTTCATCACCGCTGGTGATCTCTTCCAGCCGCTGGGGCTTGGCAATGTCAGAGGGTTTTTGGGGCTTTTTCCCCTTGGCATGGGGGGCTACCCGAAACTCCTGCAAGGTGTTCCAAGCCCCACAACTGCCACACTTCCCCTCCCACTGGGGATAGTCAGCGCCGCAATCGCTACAGACGAAGGTTTTTTTCTCTCGGGCCATTTTGATTTTACGTCTATTTCCAATATTTTTAATCAAGCGACTGCGTGGGAGAGGCAGACCTTCAAAAGGTGGAGATAGCTACCTGGGTTTTGTTTGTTTGTAACAACACCAGTTCACCTAATAGACCTGATTATGCGACCCAATTTGGACAAAAAGCACTTCAACGTATCCCTTTTCTTCGCTGAAAATAATCCGCAGATCAAATCCAGCAGAGAAGGCTCTCATTGGGATCATCGGGCCTTTCAAAGCATGGTTTTTCAGTTTTGGGTCGAAGGGATTTTTTTTAAAGCGTTCGATGGCCTCTTTCGCTTGAATTTGCTTGTGTTTATCCAACTTAGCAAATTGCTTGTAAAATTTTTTCTGGTAATGGATGACCATCAATCACCATATTTCTCTGCAGCCCTGTCCAGAGCAGCAAGGGCTTCCTCAATCGTTTCATAACCCGGCGAAACATTGATTCCACGCTTGGCTTCCTCATATGACTGTATGATTTCCGCCTCTTCCTCAGGGGTGAAGCCATTTTCGGTCAACTCATCCACCGTTTCAACAGTAACCCTGACCAGACGATCCCCTGCCAATTCCAGGCCTTGCCTCACTTCAAGGGGGAGTTTATTGACTGCAATGGGTGTTTCAATGGTCATACGCATGGCGTGCACCTTTTGGCTTGGATTGACCGACCCATTCATTTGAGCACGCTTTCCCCAATAATCCAAACCATTTCGGTATTTTTGGTGCGGATTCTATTCGGGCATCACAGCAGGCTGCACCGTAGTGATTTCCGCCAAAATACCGGTGCGATCCTGGATTTCCTTCACCATCGATTCGGCTTCGGCATACTCCATGAAGGGACCACCCACCAGCTGGATGTAGTGTTGATCGCCGATTTGGGCTTCGCTCAACTGCACCATGATGCCTTCCAATACCAGACGGTCCCGCACCTTGTCGGCGTTGACCGTATCCAGGAAGGCCCCGGCAGAAACCTGAAACTCACCCACGGGCGGTGGAGGAGCGGGCTCCTCTACCACGGGTTGGGTGGAGGCCAGATCCAATCCACTCTGCTGCTGGCTCCAATCATCGGTGGTGAGGATAAACTCCGCCAAAATACCGCTGCGCTCCCGAATCATCTGCACCGCTGTACGGGCGCTCTCCTCCTGATCGAAGGGACCGACGAGCAGGTGGATAAAATCCCGATCCGCCATGCGTACCTCCCTCATGTGCGCGGGGATTTCGCTGGTTTGCAGGCGTGTGAGAATTTTTTCCGCAATGCCGGCATCCGTGAAGGATCCCGCCAGCACCATGTAAGGACCACCGGTGATTTCTGGAAAGGTTTGAGAGACCCGTTCCGTAGGCGGGAGAGGTTCGGGGGCCTTGTGGTGGATGGTGACAGTCGGTTGGACAGGCTGGGGAGCCAGCTGGAGAGGCTCTTGGGCGCGCAGATGGGCAGGCATCACCACCCTGACAGCAGAATCCCGTTGCAGCAGGTGATTGATTTTTTCAATCAGTGGGGCGTTCAAGCCGGTCCATCTGGCAATCAACGCCAAAAAAACCAAGCTGATCACCACCATCAATCCCCGGGTCAACCCCACCTCGATGCCCCCATCGGTGGAAACTTCAGCGGGAATGCCTACCCGAGGCCGGGTCCACTGGCCGGTGACAACTCTGCCCAACTCCTGAAAATGGTCCGACATGCTGCGCTCTCCCGTATTAAACCAATTGTTTGGATCTACGATAAAGAGCTAGCAAAAACCACGCCACCCCCTGGATCCGGTCAAAGCTCCAGGAGGTGATGAAAAGATTAGAGAATGTAGCGGGAGAGATCCTCGTTGCCAGCCAGATCCTTTAACTGATCGTTGACGTAGGCGGCATTGATTTTGACCGTCTCCCCCTTGCGATCCGGAGCGGTGAAGGAGAGTTGGTCCAGCAGCTTTTCCATCACCGTGTGCAGGCGTCTGGCACCGATATTTTCAGCGGTTTCATTCACCTGGGCGGCGATATCGGCCAACGCCTCGATCCCCTTTTCGCCAAACTCCAGGGTGATTCCCTCCGTCATCATCAAAGCGGCATATTGACGGGTCAGGGCGTTTTCCGGTTCGGTGAGAATACGCACAAAATCCCCCCGGGTCAGGCTTTGCAACTCCACCCGTATGGGCAGGCGGCCCTGAAGCTCCGGCAGTAGATCGGACGGCTTTGAAAGCTGAAAAGCGCCGGAAGCGATAAACAGAATGTGGTCGGTGCGCACAAAGCCATATTTGGTGGAAACCGTTGTCCCCTCCACCAGAGGCAGCAAATCCCGCTGCACCCCCTCCCGGGAGACATCCCCACCCCCACGCATCTCACTGCCCCGGGCGCACACCTTGTCCAACTCATCCAGGAAGACAATCCCCGTCTGCTCCACCCGCTCCACCGCTTCCTTTTGGGATTGCTCCTTATCCACCAGCTTTCCGGCCTCTTCGTCGGTGAGAAGTTTCAAGGCCTCTTTCACCGTGACCTTGCGCTTTTGCACCTTCCCTCCCAGCATCGAACCCAGCATCTCCTGAATATTGATCCCCTCCATACCCTGGGGGGTGAACACCTCCAGGGTGGGGCCGGTGCGGGATTCCCGGGTTTCCACCTCCACCTCCCGCTCATCCAAACGCCCCTCCCGGAGCATTTTGCGGAATTTTTGCCGGGTACCGGAATCCACCGGCGGCTTGGGAGGCTCCTGGGGTTTTTCCTCCACCGCGCCGAACAGGGAACCCAAAGGGTTGGCCTGGGGCTGCTGGCTGCTGGGGCTCGGGAGCAGAATATCCAATAGACGCTCTTCAGCGGCATCTTCCGCTTGACGGCGAACGCTGATTTTGGACCGCTCAATGGACATTTTTACCGCCATGTCGGTGAGATCCCGGATGATGGACTCCACATCCCGCCCCACATAACCCACCTCGGTAAATTTGGTCGCCTCCACCTTGATGAAGGGGGCGTCGGCCAGTTTGGCCAGACGTCGGGCCACTTCGGTTTTACCCACACCGGTGGGACCGATCATCAAAATATTTTTAGGGTAGACCTCCTCCCGCATGGGCGAGGAGAGCTGCCGACGCCGCCAGCGATTGCGCAAGGCAACCGCCACCGCACGCTTGGCATCGTTTTGGCCGATGATATAACGGTCCAGTTCGGAGACGATCTCACGGGGAGTAAATTCAGACATTTAAAGCTCTTCGATGATGAGGTTATGGTTGGTATAGATGCAGATGTTGGCTGCGATACCCATGGATTTTTCGATGATCTGCCGGGGGGGAAGTTCCGTATTTTCAAGAAGCGCCCGAGCGGCGGATTCAGCATAAGGGCTGCCGGAACCGATGGCCAGCACCCCCCCTTCCGGCTCCAACACATCCCCGGTACCCGAAATCAACAGGCTCACCGAGCGATCCGCCACCGCCAACATCGCCTCCAGTCGGCGCAACATCCGATCCGTGCGCCAATCCTTGGCCATCTCCACCGCGGCCCGGGTGAGGTTGCCCCCATGTTTGGTGAGCTTTTCCTCAAATCGTTCAAACAGCGTAAAGGCATCCGCCGTGGAACCCGCAAAACCGGCCAGCACCTGGCCCTCGCGCATGGTGCGCACCTTGCGGGCGTTGGCCTTGATCACGATATTACCCAGGGTAACCTGGCCGTCCCCCCCCATCACCACCTGTTCACCTCGCCGTACCGATAGGATGGTTGTGCCTTCGAACATGATCGCGCTCCTGGAAACAAAGGGTCTTTTGGCTTGTGGCCGAGGTTATTCTAAGAGGTTCGCCAGCCGGATCAAGATAGTTTGTTCCGGGAAAAAGATGCCAGGCGTCGCCATATTTGTTAATCTGGGCAGGCAGTGGCGCAATGGGAAGGATCCCGGGCCCCGGCCAAATTCCTTTCCGATTTTACCCCGGGCCACCCCTGCTTTACCAAAGGTGCCCAATCAGGCTGGCTTTGTCCAAAACCCTTTGGCTAACGGATGGCGCCGGGTGTCACAACCCTTTTTCCATGGGCTGGATTCTGGGGAAAGTAGAGGTTTCCCGGGCATCCGGCAAGAGGAATCGGTGGATTTGAATCAGGCTGTCACATCGATAAAGAAGGAGGCCGTGCCATGAATGAAAAGGCCCACCACCTCCCAAAACCACCCCAGGTGGCCTTGCTGCTGACGCCTCGTCATGAATGTGGCTACCTTCCGGAGCAGGAAGCCGCCACCCTTTTTGTGGATCCAGGGCAAACCCTGACCCCCTCCCTCTATGCCTATCTGGTGGATCGGGGCTTCCGGCGTAGCGGTGAACACGTCTACCGCCCCCACTGCCCCGCCTGCAACGCCTGCATTCCCGTGCGGGTGCCTGTCGAGCAGATGAAATGGAGTAAAAGCCTGAAACGGGTCTGGAAGCGCAATCAGAGGCTCACCCACCTGGAGCAGCCAGCCTCCTACACCCCGGAATATTTCGACCTCTACCGCCGCTACCAAAAAAACCGCCATCGGGGCGGCTCCATGGATAACCCCAAACCGGTCAATTTTACCGATTTTTTAACCTGCCCCTGGATGGACACCCGCTTTCATGAATTTCGTGAAGAGGGGGAGCTTAAGCTCGTGCTGGTACTGGACCATCTGCCCCAGGGATTGTCTGCGGTCTACTCCTTCTATGCCTCCGGTGAGGAGCGCCGCAGTCTCGGCACCTTTGCCATACTCTGGGCTGCCCGCCGAGCCCGGGCGCTGGGGCTTACGTGGCTCTATCTCGGCTATTGGATTCCCCAATGCCCGAAAATGGACTATAAGGCCCGCTTTCAACCCTTGGAGGGATTCCGAGGTCGGAGCTGGCAGCCCATTCGCATCAACCCCGACGGCTCCCTGGCCTCCCCCCCCTACGCCCCCGACCCCTCCATCAGGAGTGTGCCCAGCTAAACAGCACACCTCTTTGCCTCACATCACCCTCTCCATGTGCCCAGATGAGCAGCTCTCCCTTTACTCCGTTTCTCACTCCTATAGTAGGTCTACCTCAGAATTGGACACTCTTCTCTGACTCGTCATCCCCGCGAAGGCGGGGATCCAGAGAGATA
>JADFZT010000049.1 GCA_015232395.1 Magnetococcales bacterium
CTGGATTCCCGCATTCGCGGGAATGACAGAAAAAATACAGCGGCATATGTCCAATTCTTGATTTGAATTGCTATAAATATAAGGGGATCGTCGCTTTCGGAGGAGGCTCCTGGAGCATTACCGTTTGAGAGATGATGGATTTGAGCGATGCATGAAGCCGACAAGAGCCTGAAAAAGTCCGTCAGTGGCCAGGGGGGAATCAATCCTTTTGCCACCAGCGCGGCTCTCTCTTGTGCCCCTGATCCCTCCGGGCAACCTGCGGCTTCCATGGAATTGCCCCCCCCTTCCGACTCAGCTGGTTTATCCGGGGAAGCTGACCCTGAGAGGGCAGGGCAGCGATTTGAGGGGTTGGTTGCCTATAGAGAGGTGGCTACCACCCTGGTTGCCTTGTTGGAGCAGGCCCGCACCCGGGAATCCGCCCCCGGGGAAGATCACGCCGCCACCCGGCTCCAGGCTTCTGATACCCAGCTGGAACCAGAACCGGAGCTGGAACCAGAACCGAAACCTGAAAAATCGACCTCTTCCCAAGGGATTCCCTCCCTGGATGATCCCCGCTTTCAATTGCGAGACGTCTCAGAATTTTTTCCCCCAAGCCAAACGGGGGATCTGCCTGCCTGGACCACCCTTCCCCCCCCACATCCCCCCTCCTTTTCAGGAGAGATGGTTCCCATGGAGAGCTTGGGAGCCGGGGTGGTGCGGCTGATGGTGCAGGTGGTGGATGGGGTGGTCAAAACCGGTCGCCGGGCCGGGCGGCTCATGGTCGGTGAGGGAGAGGGGGGGGCCAGCTCTCAGAGGCTTGCTGACCAGCCAGAGATGCCATCCCCATTACCGGCTTTCGATCAGGAGATGCGCCACCCCATGGCTTCCCCTCTGACCCTGGAGACCAACCGGACAGCCCGTGGAGGGGGGCAGGGGGCTCATGGCGGTCTGTCGGTGATCGGGAGTGCCATCGAAGGGGTGGTTGGCAAGCTTCGGATGCGGCTTGGTGCCTGACTTGCAGGACTTGCCTGATAGATGAAATATTGTCTGATAGGCCTGATTGATGGTGAGGCCTCGGTTTTTTTTCTTATCTCAGCTCTCTCGTTGGACGATAACGTAACAGGTGCCGGGATCAGTGATCCCCTTGGGTGACATCGACCCAGGGGTTGAACAGGACGGTGCAGGACATGGGGGATCCATAAACGATGCAGACAGACATCACTTTGCAGGAGCTGATCCATTTTCTCCAGAAGGTTCCGGGATTCAGCGAAATGCCGGAGATGGACCTGGAGACCTTGATCGCCCCCATCACCTCCATCGCCATCTTTGAACCGGGGCAATATATCATCCGCCGGGGCACGGAAGGCCGCACCCTCTATATCACCTACAAGGGCCGGGTGCGTATCAATGTCCCGGCTCCCCACGATCCGGATCAGCACTTTTTTGTCGATGAAGGCAATCTGTTTGGTGAGATGTCGCTGGTATCCAACCAAAAACGGGGCGCGGATGTGATCGCAGCCAGTCAGGTGATCTGCCTCACCATCGATGTGGAGACCTTTCAGTCGGTGATGCGCCACTATTGGCGGGTGACCAAAGCCATCGCCGGTCTCATCGGTCAGCGGATTGTCACCAACGAGATCTCCAAAAACAGGAAAAGCTGACCAACCATGGATAGAAAACAGTCAGTCCCCCTGATCGAAGTGGTGATCAGTGTGTTGTTCCTCTTTCTGATCGTGGTGGTCGGCTGGCACCTCCACGATCAAGGAGTCAAACTGACGGTTGAATCCAATTCCCCTGGCACAGGGCAGCCTTTCCCACAACAGCCGGCAGCCAATGCAGCAGGACAACCTTTCGGGCAACAGCCAGCAGCCCATACAGCCCCCGTTGCTCCATATCCACAAACACAAGCTGGGCGTGGTGCCGTCAGCCCCTATCCCCAGCAGCAGGTCTTGGCTGCTCCTGCTCCCGTTGTTCAAGTTCAAGCCCCACCTCAGCAGCCCGCACCGGTGGCTGCTCCGGTTTATGCACAAGCGCCCGTCGCCTCTGCTGGATTAGCCCGGGATACCGCCCTGATCAAAGCTCTGGAATCCCGCCTGGCGCGGATGGAAAAGTTGCTGGAAGAGAGCAACGCCATTCCCAAATGCATTCCCAACGACAACCAACATCTGCTGGCTCCGGCCCCGGCTCCGATAGCAGCTCCCGTCGTGCCCCAACAGAGCTTGGCCCAACCGGTCATACCAGTATCCCCGGCACCAACCGAACGGCCACAAATCCCAGCCTATTCCCAGAGAAAAGGTGCCGACTCCTGGAATGCCTCCGCTGAGGTGGCGCTGATGGAGGTGCCCACCAAATCCATCGGTGAGCCTGCCCGCATCATCCAAGCCCCGACCAACCTCAGGAACCATCCAGCCACCGTCATCAATACCCCGGCTCCGGCTGCAAAGGTGGCGGTTGTGGAAGCGGCACCTCCCATCAAGGTGGCCCCGGTGGAAGAGATGATGCTCGAGGAGACCATCCCCACCAAAGAGCCTCCGGTGGAAGCTGAAAAGCTGGGATATTTCATCCATTCCGGCTGTTTTTCCTACTCCCCCTATGCCAATGCCCAGGAGCAGCGCATCATTGCCCTGGATATTCCCGTCTATCAGAAAAAATCCCTCTCCCGGGGACGCACCCTCCACTGTGTCTTCGCCGGTCCCTTCGCTACCGAATCAGTCGCCAGAGAGTACGATCAGATCATCCTTGAAAAGGGTGGGATCAATTCCACCTATGTACAAAAATATCGCCCTGAAACCGATTGATTCCCCCCATTTTGAGCCCATGTGGCATTGGATTTGCTTTGTTACTCGATGCTTCCTGATGCTTCGGTTTTATCACGTCGCCAGCCCCCCCTGATGTCGTCAGTCATGGCAAAATGAGGGGGATTTTTTTTGGGCTGTGAGAGGGTGGAAAAGAGCTTCCTTCTGAATCAAGGTTCAAAGCGGCTTATTTTAATGTTAAAGTGATCGGTTAATGACAATGAAACCTGGGAGGCTTAACCCGGGTCGAGAGGGATGGCAACACCATGAGCGATAATACCGCAACCGTAATGAAGCCTTCGGCCGCACCCGAAAAGGATGGGGGGCAGGCCCGCTTCGAGGGATTGCAGGCCTTCCAAGAGGTGGCTGGCCAGCTGTTGACGCTTTTGGAGCAGGGGCAAAAATCACCCCCGCCGAAGAAATCCGACCCCTCTCCCCAGGCTGCTCCTGTGGCAGAGACCAAACCCGTTGCCAAAACCCCGAAACCGGCTATCGTGCCCCTCAGGGAAGCTCTGCCGGAGCCGGACAAAGCGATCCTGTTGCCAGGACTTGTGGCTGCTGAGCCAGCTCCCACCCCAGAGGCTGCCTCTGCCAAGAGTCGGGTGGTTGTTGAGGAAACTGTTTTGACAGAAGGTGTCACCAGCAGCACACCCGCTCCCCTGACACCCCGCTCCGATCCAGCCCCTTTTCCCGCCATTCCCAACAATCCCTTCCGGTCCAACGATGGGGATTCATCGGTTGGTCAGACCCCTCGGGGGATCAAGGAACTGCCTGAAAATCTCAAGGATTTTTACCAAAATCACAACGTCCTGACCCCCCCGGTCTCCCCGGAACCCGCCGCAGCCCCCCCCCAGCCTGAAAAACCGGCCCCGATGGCGGCGGAAAAAAGCCCGGCTGCAAAAACCGAAGCCCGAAGCCAAAAGGCGGCTTTTGCGGCTCAGGTGAGCGCTTCCACCACCCTGGCAAGCTCGGTCAAAAGTGAAAGACCCCTGGGGGCGGTTCGCACGCGCAACAGCGCCACAAGCAGCCCGGAGCTGCCCCAGCGTCGCGTTCCCCAGCCGATATTGGGTGAGCCCATCGTTGGCCGCAAAATGAAACAAGCCACCCAGGCTGAGGCTGCTCCTGAGCCTGCGCCCATGGCCAAACGCGCTGAACAGGCCCCAAAAAAACCATCCCTGGCCAGAGGCTTTATTCAACCTCCCCCGGTTCCTGAAGTAGAGCAGATCACGACCGAGGCCGAACAAGCTCCGGCTGCTACCCCCGAGGTCGAACAAGCTCCGGTTGCCGCCCCCAAAGCCAAAACCTCACCTCTGCCCCCCCGGGCCGATAAAGAGTCTCTGGAGCTGGAGAATCCCTTTGTGGAGTCCACGGCCCCCACGGGTAGGCTTTCCCAAAAGAGCGTTCGCGCCAAACCAGCCGCCCAACCGGTAGAGAAGGAACAGTCCGCTCCCAAACCGGAAAGAAAACAGCCGGAACCGACTCTCCTGCCCCCGCTTTTCGTGGGGATTGATCTGGGTACCTCCCGGACCACCATCATGTCGAGCCGGGGCGCCAAGGGTTTGGTCCGCACCGTGGTGGGATACCCCAAGGATATCATTGGCGTCATGCTCACCAACTCCACTCTGACCTTCGGTGACGACGCCCTGGAGCGGCAATCCTATCTTGATATTCACTACCCCCTGGAAAACGGCCTGCTCAAGGCAGACGAACTCCACACCCAGGCCGCCCGGGAGTTGATGGAACATGCCATCTTTTTGGCCAAACCCCAGCCGGGTGAAAAAATCTTCGGCATAGTCGGCGTTCCGGCCGAAGCCTCCATCACCAGCAAAAACCAACTCCTGGCCATCGCCCAGGAGCTGATGGATGTGGCCATGGTCATCTCCGAGCCCTTCATGGTGGCCTACGGTCTGGTGAAGCTCAAAAATGCCATTATCATCGATATCGGTGCCGGTTCCATCGATATTTGCGCCATGAAAGGCAACATTCCCGGCCCGGACGATCAAATCACCCTCTTTAAGGGGGGGGATTTTGTCGATCAGTGCCTAGCCCGATCCATCACCGAAAACCATCCCAAGGTGCAGATGACCCCGGTGCTGGCCCGCAAGATCAAAGACCAGTTCGGCTTTGTCGGCAAGCCCCGGGAGAAGATTCTGGTCAACCTCCGCGCCGATGGACGCCCGGTCACCCTGGATCTGACCCGGGAGATCCGTGGGGCGTGCGAAACCCTGGTAAAATCCATCCTCGACGGGGTAGAGGCGCTCATCCAATCCTTTGATCCGGACGATCAGGGAGAGGCGGTGGAAAATATCGTGCTGGCTGGTGGGGGCTCCAATATCAAAGGTCTTGATGTGGCTTTGGCGACCCGGCTGCGGGATTATGGCCAGGTGCAGGTCCACCGGGTGGCAGATCCAGACTATGCCGGTTCTGCCGGGGCTTTGAAGCTCGCCTCAGAGCTGCCACCGGAATATTGGAATCAGCTGGGGGATGTGGCTGGAAACCCCGAAGAGCAATCCGCACAGATGGCCCGCTTCGGCGGGTGATCAGTCGCTTTTTTAGCCAGTTTCAATCATCTGACCCATAGTCTTTGGCGGTCTTGTTTAGTCGGCTGCCTGGCTTTTCCTCTTATCCACGATAAATTTTGAGATGGGCACTGTCGGTGTGCCCACTTCTTCTTCCCAGCAGTCTATAGCAGTTCTATCTCAAAATTGGACACTCTTCCCTGACTCGTCATCCCCGCGAAGGCGGGGATCCAGGGAGTGATGATTGCCCTCAAGGAAAAACCAAATCTTCAAGAAAGGCCGGTGTTTTGCTGAAAGTGAAGCAAGATTTGGAAAGGTTCGTGCCAGACACTCTGGATTCCCGCATTCGCGAGAATGACGACAAAAATGCAACGGCATATGTTCAATTCTTGATTCGAATGGCTATACAAAAACGATCACTCTGGAAACAGGGAATGGCAGCAGGGACGAAAGCAGCTGGGGATCAATCAGGGAGGGGATGGTTTTTGCTGGGTGAGGAGGGGCTTGGTTTCAGATTTCAGGCAGCTGGGGCAGCTGGTTGAGCCAGCCAACATAGCGTTGGACATCGTGGGGTTTGCCGGACTGAAGCACCACAGACATTTCACAAACAAGTGCAGCCGCAATCAATCGCCGGGCTTCTTCCTCGGTGTGGCCTTGTGCAATGAGGCGATCCAGGGTGGCGCGGGCTTCGGGAGGGCTGTTTTCCTGCAGCTGTGTATCCACTGCCCCCAGGATGGCTTCCGTTACCTCCGGGGGAGCTTGTTCATCTCTCATGCCTTATCCTCGCGTTGCCGTTGACGATCACTCGAAACTTTCTGCTGGTAACCGCCTACGCCTTTTTTGTTGACGACCCTTTGTGCCTCTGGATGCTGATCAATTCCCATAGGATAGCCTGCCCCAGAAGCCTTGGCGACCCTTGGCAGTGATGTGGGATAAAAAAAACAGCCCCTTCAGGGGATGGCCCGGTTTGGAATTGAATATTTCAATAAATCATAAGCTTGCCTTCTGAGGGAAAACACCATCACCCTCCAGCTCTGATTTTATAATTCCCTTTCCCAACCACCCGGGAGGGTGACGGTCAAGGTGGTGCCATCCCCTTCGGTAGAGACCATCTCAATTTTCCCCCCCAAGGTTTTGGCCATCATATGGGCGGAATAGGTGCCCAGACCCGTGCCATATTTTTTACCCATCGTGACATATTTTTCGAAAAACCGCTCCCGGATCTCTTCAGGGACCACCCCAAAATTGTGGATTTTGATCACCGCCAAGGCATCGCCATCCAGAGTGATGGTGACGGGTTGGTCGTTGGGGGAGGCTTCGGCGGCATTCTTGATCAGATTGGCAAACAGGTTGTAGCAGAGGGACTCTTCCCCGGATATGAAAAGAGGGACCGGGGGGGCTCCCGGGGCTTCGCCCATATGGATGCGGGTCGTTAGACTCTTCGCCTGAATTTGGCTTTCCAGACCCATTATAATTTCTTCCAGCAGGGGAACTACCTCGATTTTTTCAGCCATCACCTGATAGGTGCCTTTCTCCATTTTAAAGATATCCAGGGAAAGGTTGATCATCCGGTTGGCCTTGAAACCGGCCTTATAAATGATTTTCAGCAGCTTTTTATGCTCCTCGGCCATACGCTCGTCATGGAGGAGAATGTCGGAAAAGCCGATGATGGAGGTGAGGGGGGATTTTAGATCGTGGCGGGTGATTTGCTCCACATCCCGGCGCAAATTTTCCAATTCGTTTAAAGCGGTATATTGCCGTTCGATTTCGGCGGCTTTTTTTTCAGGGGTGACATCCCGGGAATAGCCCACCGAACCGATCACATCCCCCATGGTGTTGTGGAGCTGGGAAGCGATGAGGCGCATGGGGAAGGAATTACCATTTTTCCGGCGTCCCGCTATTTCGCCGTGGAAAAACCCCTGCCGGGCCATGGTCTCTCTCACCAGTTTGGCTTCTTCCGGGCTGCTGTAGAGAATCGATACCGGTTTGCCCCGGACTTCACGGGTTTGGTAGCCATAAACCCGCTCGGCGGCTTTGTTGAAGACGTTGATACCCCGATCATCATCTGCGGAGACGATCATATCCTCGGAGAGATCGATCACCTTGCGGACATATTCGCTCTCTTCGGTCAAAAGCCGGATCACTTCCCGATATTTGATACCCCGAAAACTGCGGCGGTTCATCTCCAGTTTGTCATTATCCTGATCCAGTGAGGTAAATTCGTCTGAATCGAGATATTCCCCAAACCCGTCATCATCCTGTTTCCCTGGAGAGGCCGGGGCACATTTGTCCATCAATCGATCCCGTTGTTCGGGAGCGAGATCGTTCAGTCTGGCCAGCCATTTTTTGAACGCCTTTTTTTTCATGCCACCTCCTAGCAAAGACTGTTTGCCAACCGCTACCCCTTGGCGTAAAAGACGCCCTTTGGGTAAATCAGGGTCAATTTAGTCCAAAATACCACCGATGAATGATTGGGATCAAAATAATGAATGCCGGGTGGTTTAAAAAGGAGTCCAAGCTCTGGAGCGGTTAAGGAAGGGACGGAACAATCAGCGGATGACGAGACCGGCCAGGACCAAAAAGATCATGCCCGCCATCCCCCCGAGACGAAAGGCCTTTCGCCAACGGATGCCAAAAACCGCATGGAGCCCCACCATGGTCAAGACCGCCTCGATGCCAACGATGGCCACATGCCAGGGAATGATCACCTCCGGCCCTCCCCAACCCAGATAAACCAGCACCGAGTCGATGAACAGGCTCGGCAGCCATGGTCCGAAAAAGGTAAGCCCCACCAGTTCCCAACATTTGGCATAGGTCACCGGACCGATGGTGGCGTGGGGGGCGCCGTGGATATAGATAAAATAGGCGATGACGGAAATGATGAGCAGCCCAAATGGGCCGTAGGCATAGATCTCCACATAGCGATAGAGGGATGGGTCGATGCCGAAAGGCACCGGCAAAAACATCGGGGCATCATAGCGGTAGAGATTGACCACCGTGGTGAGCGCCGTCCCTTCCCAGCGAAAAATCTGTAACACCAGCGCCCAAATCAAAAAGGAGCGCGCCCGCATGCGCACAAAAAGATCGTTGGGGCGAAACAGGATCAGGAGGAGGAGACTCTTCAGCATGATTTGCCCGTCATCACTCCTTGGACAATTGTTGACGCAAACGGATGGTTTCGGCGATGAGGCCACGCACCCGTTCGGACATTTTCAGCAGAATGCGCAGAGTGAGGGTCGGGTCTTCCTGGAGCCAACGTAAAAAACCCCGTTGATCCACCGAGAGCACCCGCACCTGGGTTAAGGCTCTGGCTGTGGCAGCGCGGGGGGTTTTATGAAAGAGAGACATTTCACCAAAGACGTGGTCCACGCCCAAAACAGCCAGCCGTTCCAGGGGGTCGGACTCCCCCGCCACCAAAATTTCCACCTCCCCTTCCAAAATCACATGGAGGCAATCCGCTTTATCCCCTTGGCGAAAAATGATCTCTCCCGGAGAAAATTCTTTGCCCAGTGTGTGGGGGTTGCGATGAAAAAGCATGCCTTGGCTCGCTCCTTTTCAGGCCTCACGCTGGATGCCCCTAAGACCCGTTTTTGGGGGAAGTGAAAAAAGATTTGATCGTCTCTGTCAGCAGCTGCATCACCACGGATGGATGTCCCGCACGGGCCAGGATATTACGATAAGAGGCACTGCCAGTGAAGGTGTCCCACAAAGCTCCCCCTAAAAGAGGTTCCTTGTCCGGGCTGTTCTGTTCTCGACGAATGACATTTAAAATGGCTGTGCGGATGGCGTCGTGGCCCAAAAGATGGCGATCCACGTCGAAAAAAAGGTGGCCCAGGCGATTATCCCAGGCCATATCCCGGCAGCTGGGCCAATAGTGTTTTTCAAAATGTTGGGCGGAAACCCCGTGGGTGAGGGCGGTAAAAGCGCAAATCTTGCCCAGCCGATAGGCCGCACCAATGCCATCCTTGTAGAGTCGGGAGACCCCGCAATCCCCCACCATCACCACCCGGTCCCCATAGGGTTTGACAGGGGGGCCGATATTGATCCGGGGTTGGCAGTGGCAGGGCTCCACCGGGATTTCCCAACCAGGGGGCATGCAACGCTGTACCTGGGGTTGGGCATAGACCCGCTCCACCAGCTCCCGGTCGATTTTATCCCCCAAAATAATGAAGGTGGCATAGTGGCCTTTGGGGGTCATGGCGGCAAATTTGAGGCCGGGCATGTCCAGCAGAAAGACATGCATGGCATGCCCCAGAAGCCGCTCCACCTGCTCTTCGCCAAAATAAAATTCAGCAATGAAGGCTTTGGTGGTTTTGGGGGGCTTATAGCCGAAATCAAGCTCCTCGAAAAGCCGCATGCCGGGGCCGTTGATGCCCACCGCCCCCACCAGAAGATCGTAGGTGCGGGTTTGGCCATCTTCGGTATGTACCTGGGGTCGGCCATCCTCCCGGCTGAGGCGTACCACCCGTTGCTGGATGTGTCGGGCGCCTTTGCAGCAGGCCAGATGGAGTAGAAAGGCGTCGAAGCTGTCCCAGGGCAGGGGCATTTGCGTTTCTGAACCCCTGGGGCCTCCTCCCCGAAAGATGGAGGCGATGCGCATCTCCTGACTGGGTGTTTGGATATCCACCGAGCCTGCCCGGGTGTGGAGGGTGTAGGTGTCGATGGTGTCGAGAATTACTTCGGAAGGGAGGTGGATCCCCTCGGTGGCCATCATTTGCACCAGGGATTCGGAGATGATTCCCCCGCACATGTTACACCCTTTGGGGCCGGAATCCATGAAATCCCGGGGTTCGATGATATCCACCTGGGGAGAAAGATCCAGCCGCTTGGCCAGATCCAGCAAAAAATAGGCGGTGAAGGTTCCAGCCGGTCCACCCCCCACCACACCGATTCTGGAATATTCTCCCAGTTCCATCCCGATATTCCCCTACGGTTCCTAAATGTGGCCCCACTGTTTTTGAGTGTGGCTTGGATTGTGCCACCCCTTGCGGCCATTCCCGTCACCATTTTAAGGGGACGGTGAGAAAAAAAACAGAAGAAGACTCTACGTTTGCCAGGGGGTGAATGCAAGAATGAGCGATAGATGGTCGCTCTTGGGTCTGCTTCTGGCCGCTATCTGGAGAGCTGCGCTGGCTGCTCTCAATCAAAACCCTGAAGAGATGACTGTTCCAGGGTTGATGGGGAGGAATCCAGGATGGAACGGGGGATGGGGGCGTTCTGGCTTTATGAAGGGGGGGAAGGTGCCAGGCTAAGAAGTGGGCTTGCCAGAGTGGCGCATGGGGGACTGGTTGGATAAACGGCCAGCCCCCCCCAGGGGTTTAGCGGCCTCCCGGCACCATCTTGTCAAGCCAGGCATCGAGACCTTGGGCGTTGATTTCGATATCCATGGCCAGCAGCTCCAATATTTGCTGGCGATTCAGAGAGGAGCCCAGGCGGTTAAGGCGGGAGAGATAGATTTTTTCCAGCCCGGCTACGAGTTTGGCCTTGCGGGTTTTTTTGTCCCGCATCTGCCCCCGGGAAAAAATCCGGATGCGATCCAGGAGACGATGGAGATCATCGGCCAGCCCACGGTGAAAGGGGATGGGGCCAAAATGGGTGGGGCAGATCCATTGGGGCTTCAAGGCGGCGATTCGATCTATGGAGATGTGGGCCGCTTCGGGATCAAAATCGATGGGGGTGGTGGCGGGAAAGAGAAAGATCCCGGCAGGGGTGTCCAGCTCCCGATAGGAGATGCCGAAGGTATCCCCGGTGAAAGCTGTCATACTCGCCTCATCCCAGATACAGTGGTGATGTTTGGCGTGACCGGGGGTATCCAGAAAGAGCAGTTCCCGCTCTCCCAGAGAAAAAGAAAAATTGTCTTCAGTTGTGACGATGCGTTCGGGGTCGATGGGGCGGACCTCACCGAAGAGCCGCTGGAATTCCGCCTCACCGTAGACCGCTGTGGCACCGGCGATGAGTTTTTCAGGCTCAGCCATATGCCGGGCCCCCCGGGGATGCACCAGGAATTTGGCATTGGGGAGCTGGGCCATCAATTCACCGGCAGCGCCCGCATGATCCAGATGGATGTGGGTGACGATTACAGCGACGACCGACTCTCTGGAAACGCCTTTTTCATCAATGGCTTTCAGCACTATTGGCGCAGCCGGACCGGGGCCTGTATCGATCAAAACGGCCTGGTCGGCTTCTTCCAACAGGTAGCAGGCCCCAAGCTTGGGGCGAAAGTATTGCGTATCAATGGGGGTGATTCCCCGCCCCGGACCGGGTAGATTGTTCGTTATCATGAATAATATCTCCTCCTCCCCCAAGGTGACGGTTCTTTTGCCGTTTCGCAATGCTTCCATCACATTGGAAGAGTGTTTTTCCTCAATTCAAGTTCAATCTTTACCTGATTTTGAGCTATTGGCTGTGGATGATGGCTCAGATGACGGCTCGGATGAGCTGGTTAAAGCCTATGGCAAGGGGGATGGGCGAATTCGTCTGTTGAGCCCGGGTCGGGTGGGGCTGGTTGAAGCGCTCAACCTGGGGATAAAAGCGGCCAGAACGCCGTTTATTGCCCGCATGGATGCTGATGACCGCATGCATCCTGAGCGTTTGGAGCTCCAGTGGCGTTATCTGTTGGACAATCCAAACATCGATCTTGTTTCCTGTCGGGTCTCACTTTTTCCTGAAGAGATCATCAAGGGGGGCTTTCGGGAATATATTCGTTGGCAAAATGAGTGCCTGACACCCGCCGATTTGGCGGACGAAATTTATTGGGAATCCCCGGTGGCTCACCCCTCGGTGATGTTTCGCAAACAGGTGATTGTGGAGCTGGGAAGCTATCGGGATGGGGATTTTCCCGAGGATTATGAGCTTTGGCTGCGCATGGTGGCTGCAGGTAAAAAAATGTCTAAACTCAAGGAGATACTGGTCGATTGGCGGGAGGGTGAAAACCGTTTGAGTCGCCAGGATCCCCGCTATTCCCGGGAAGCTTTTGATCGTTTGCGGGGGGCCTATCTGGCACGGGATCCCCGGCTTCACGATGGTCGGGAATTGGTGATCTGGGGGTCGGGCCGGGTGACTCGAAAACGGGTGCGCCACCTGCTTTCATACGGCTTCAAGGTTTCTGCCTGGGTGGATGTCAGTCCCCGAAAAATTGGCCACATGATACTGGATGCTCCGGTGGTATCACCCGAATGGCTGATGCGTAAAAAACGACCACTGGTACTCAGCTATGTGGTTAAACATGGGGCACGGGATGATATCAAAGGGACTCTTGAAGAGATGGGTTATGAACGGGGGCGGGATTATTTGATGGTGGGCTGATGGGGTGGGGAGGAGCGGTTTCTACTGAGAAAAAAACCGGGTGTTACCTGGGAGGAGGCTGTTTTTTTCTTGGCAACGGCATGCATCGAAAGTGAAACTATGCCGGGAAAGGTTTTTTATCGGGAATGGTTTTTTATCGGGAATGGGGAGCTGTAAATTTTTCTTGGTAACGGCATACATCGAAAGTGAAACTATGCCGGGAAAGGTTTTTTATCGGGAATGGTTTTTTATCGGGAATGGGGAGCTGTAAAAGAGTTCAGGAGATGAGGGGCTCTGCCGCCAGAGGCAGAGCCTGTTGATCGTGATCGGCCTGATTCAAGGCGTTTTTGAGCGGTGAGTGCAAAATTTTCAGGGTTTCCTGCATCAGCAGATTGGACTCTTCCACAGAGAGGCCCAGCCCTTTTTCAATGATCAAAATACGGTCCCACTGCTCCAGGGGAGCCCCCATCCAGAGATGAAAAAACCAATCCCGTTGGCGCCAGTGGCGTATGCGGGGCAGGGGGCTGTCTATCACGGACCAAGTGGTGTGAAGGATGGCGCTTTTGTCCACCGTGTCGTCACCACAGATCAGATAACTCTTGCGTCGCCTGGGGTTCCAATAGGCCACCAATTCCACGCTGATGGTGCCGTGCAGCCATTTGGAAAGGGCACCGATAATCCGGTGGGGATCGGCCTGATCGTTGACCAATGTTGCCAGATTTCCAGTATTGAATGTCTTTATGTCACCCACCACAAGAGGGCTGGGAAGAGATGATCTCTTGGTTCCGACGCACTTCCCGTCAGGGCTTGGCTCTCTTTTCGGATCCATGAAATAAACTTTCCATCCATTTTAAGCGCTCGAATTTTCTGGAACGCACTGGGCCATTGATCTTTTTCTGGTTCTGTGGAAACTTTGTAAGCAAACCTGGTACCAACTAGAAACAAGCCTGGGTTTTCAACTGTCCATTTATGTTGAATCATGGGCAATCAGCTGAAAAGAAAAGACAATCACTCCAAAAAAAATAATCCGCCCAAGGCGCGTCGGGTGATGGAGGTCGGGGTGATTGAACAAAATGTGCTGTCACGTCAATAAAATGTCGTAGGCCGCCGGGCAAAATATCCCCTGAATAGCCGGATGAGACGGTTTGGATTTTGCGGTGACGGGGGTATGCTGCCTGAAAAGGGGTCTTTGGATCGCTCCCGGGGGCCGCTGGAATATGATGGAGGTGTATGGTGAAGGTATTGGATGGACATCGGGTTTTTGTTCGGCTTTTGGGTCTGTGGATCGGAGTTGTCTGTTTGGGCTGGGGGATGGCCTGGGAGAACGCCTGGGCGGAAAATGCCCCCCCAACCCCAACAGCCCTGCCAGCTCCCCTGGAAAAACTGCAAACCTTCATCGACCGTTTGGTCTCGGTGCAAGGGGGGTTTCAGCAGCGGGTCGTTTTCGCTGATGGCGCGCCGGGAAAAATCAGCAAAGGGCACTTTATCGCTCAAAAGCCGGGCCGCTTTCGTTGGGATTATCAGAAACCTTTTGAGCAGTTGATCCTCTCCGACGGGGAGACGGTCTGGTATTATGAGCCGGATTTGCTGCAGGTGACCCGGGGGCGGGCGGATCGACTGCAGGAGACGCCAGCCGCTTTTTTGGTCTCCGACATCTCCCTGGTGGAGACCTTTAACTGGAAAATCGCCCGGGATCGCACCTGGGGATTGCCCGCCGTACGGCTTTGGCCCCGGCAGGAAGAGGCCCCTTTCCGGGAAATTTCCATCACCCTGGATGAAGCCGGGCTGTTACTGCTCAACCTGGAGGTGGAGGATGCCCTGGGACATCGCTCCTTTTTTACCTTCGAGGATCTCCTCTACAACAGCCCCGTGGATGAGAGCCGTTTTGCCTTTCAGGTTCCCCCGGGGGTGGATATCGTCAATGGTCCAGGGTGGTCGCAAAAACCCTGAGCATCCTATCCAGCACTCTTTAGAACAGCTGATGACCGCCATCCTTTACCCTATTTTTTTCAGGAGAACGCCAATGCCATCCTTTGATTTTGTCTCCCAGGTGGAGCTCCAGGAAGTGGACAATGCCGTCAACCAGAGTATCAAGGAGATCGGCAACCGCTACGATTTTAAAGGCTCCAAATGCAGCCTGGAGCAGAATGAAATGGTGATCACCGCCACCGGTGACGACAACTACAAGCTGGAGCAGGTGGTGGAAATTTTGAAAACCCGCCTGGTGCGGCGCAAGGTGGATACCCAGGCTTTGGAGTTTGGCAGCATCGAAAATGCATCCGGCGGCCTGGTTCGCCAGACCATCACCATCCGCCAGGGGGTGGATCAGGACAACGCCCGCAAAATCGTCAAAAAGATCAAGGATGCCAAAATCAAGGTGCAAGCCGCCATTCAAGGGGATCTGGTGCGGGTGACCGGCAAAAAACGCGACGATCTGCAAAAGGTGATTGCTCTGGTCAAGGGGGCTGACATCGGACTGCCCTTGCAGACCATCAATTTTCGCAACTAGACATGAACAAATCAAAAGCTTCCGGGGGTAAGGTGGGGGTGGTCTCCCTGGGCTGCCCAAAAAATCTGGTGGATACCGAAACCATGCTGGGGCGCTTGCAGCTGAAGGGTTACACCCTGACCCAGGATCCGGAAGAGGCGGATGTGTTGGTGGTCAACACCTGTGGTTTCCTGGCTGAGGCGGAAGCGGAATCCCGGGGGGCGATTGAGGAGATGGCCCAAATCAAACGGGACCACCCCGGCACGCGCCTGGTGGTGACCGGTTGCCTGGCCCAGCGTCACGGGGAAGCCTTGACCCGGGAGATGCCGGACATCGACGTGTTGTTGGGGGCAGGGCAGTATGATCAGCTGATTCCCATGATAGAGGCGGAAAAGCCCTCCGATGCGCCTCTGCTGGGGCTGGGAGATCCTGAAGCCAACGACATTTCCGGCACCCCCCCAAGGCTCCTCACCACCCCACCGCACACCGCTTATGTCCGCATCGCCGAAGGGTGCAACAACACCTGCGCCTTTTGCATCATTCCCAAGCTCAGAGGGGCGTTTCGTTCCCGCACCCCTGAAGATATCGAAGCCGAGGTGCAAAATCTCGCCGGGCAAGGGGTCAAGGAGATCAATCTGGTCTCCCAGGATACCACCCTCTATGGTCGGGATCTCTCCCCACGGAGCGATCTGGCAGGCCTGCTCACGCGTCTTGCCCGGGTGGAAGGCATCGCCTGGATTCGTTCTCTCTATCTCTATCCCACTCTCATTACCGATGAATTGTTGCAGGTGATGGCCCGGGAAGAAAAAATTCTGCCCTATCTGGATATTCCCCTGCAACACAGCCACTCCGAGGTGCTGACCCGCATGCGCCGGGCTGAGCGTTCCCATACGGTGGAGCGGCTTGTTTCACGCATCCACGAACATTTACCCGAAGCCTTCATCCGCACCACCTTCATCGTCGGCTTTCCCGGGGAGAGCGAGGCGGAGTTTCAACACCTTTATGACTTTATCGCCCAAGCCCGCTTCGACCATGTGGGGGTCTTTACCTATTCCGATGAAGAGGGGACGCAGGCCTTTGAGATGCCGGACAAGGTGCCTGAGGAGATCGCCCAGGAGCGCCGCCATCTCCTGATGACTCTACAGCAGGAGATCAGCCGGGAAAAATTGGCCGCTCGGGTGGGGCAGACCCTGCCGGTGTTGGTGGATGGGATCTCGGAGGAGTTTGAATGGTTGGTGGAGGGGCGGACCCAGGGGCAGGCACTGGAAGTGGACGGCGTGGTGCATATCAACGACGGCTCACCGGAGGCGGGCCAAATCGTACAGGTGCAAATCACCGATTCCCACGAATACGACCTGGTGGGCCATGTGGTGGAGGGGGCGTGAGCGGCTGTTGTTACTGGGAATAAGCCTTGGAGATGCGCAGCATTGGTGTTGGCTGCAATGGGTTGGAAAGAGCTTGGGGGGAGGGCGCTCCCTATCGTAGAGAGGATACCCTGGGCACGGGGGGTTGGGCCTGGGTTGTCAGGCAGGTAGTCAAGCCTCAACCTGATGGTGAAGAGGGCAGTCTATGCCAGGGTGGTGCGGCGGGATTTCAGCCCCTTCAGGCGGCCATTGAAATAGCGAAAGATCAGCAATCCCAGGTCGCTTTGGTGGTTGCGAATTTGCAGCACCATGCCTTTTTCCGTACGTCGGGAGACCGAGCAGGTGAGGGCTACCTGCCCCTCTTCCCAATCCACCAGCAGGCGTCCCGGTTCCCCCGGTAGAGGCATGGTTTCGTCGCTGTCGGATTCGGTATTGAAAAAGACCGAATCGAGACTGACATCCCGGGTCGTGCCAGCCAGACGCACCTCGCCGGTTTCCAGAATCATGGTGACCTGATAGTCGTAGCGTGTTGATTTGCGGCGATCCATGGTGGGTGTCCTGAGGCAACCTTGGGTGAACTTGAGAATGTTTTTATATAAGCATATTCTAATTCTTTATGGCAAGCGTTCATCGTGCTGGCAGGCTCGATTTTTTTCCTTTTGAGAGAAAGGGTTACACGATGTCAGGGGCGTAGTCTGTTTTTTTGTCGATTTTTTTTAAAGAATAGCTCCGGGGCTTGAGAATCAGCTGTTGCTCCTTGTGGTGCCAGCGTTAAGGGAGGAGCTTGAGAGAACCTCTTGGAGGGCTCAACCAGTCAGGTTTGATCGAAGGGCCATTTGAGAGGCTTTCCTCACATGGGGAAGGCTCTTTTTTTGGGGAGAAAACCCACTTGTCCAGGAAAAAGACCCGTCCAACCAAAAGAGAAGCCGCGCCCTTGGCTGATCGCATGCGCCCGGAAACCCTGGATGAAATATTGGGCCAGGATCATCTTTTGGCCCCCGGCAAGATCATTCGGGAGGCGATTTCAGCGGATCGTTTGCCCTCCCTGGTTTTTTGGGGGCCCCCAGGGTGTGGCAAAACCACCCTCGCCCGGGTGATTGCCCGCCACACCCACTGTCACTTTGAATCCCTTTCTGCGGTGCTCTCCGGAGTCAAGGATGTGCGGCAGGTGGTGGAGCGGGCCCAGGTGAATCGGGAAAAGGGGGCTTTTGGAGCAGGTGAGGCCGAGGGGGAGAGTGGCGAGGAGGAGGGGAGTGCCGGGACCATTCTGTTCGTCGATGAAATCCATCGTTTCAACAAAAGCCAGCAGGATGCTTTTTTGCCCTTTGTGGAGGATGGCACCATCATTCTCATCGGGGCCACGACCGAAAACCCTTCCTTCGAGCTGATCAGCGCACTTCTCTCCCGTTGCCGGGTGGTGGTGCTGAAATCCTTGGAAAAGGCCCATCTGACAGCGCTGCTCAAGCGGGCGGTGGCGGATTCTGAACGGGGTTTGGGCAAGCTGTCCGTCCAACTTGCTCCGGAGCTGTTGGAGCTGATAGCCGATCAGGCCGGGGGAGATGCCCGCTACGCCTTGAACCT
The DNA here is from genome assembly GCA_015232395.1 of Magnetococcales bacterium. Taxonomy (NCBI): domain Bacteria; kingdom Pseudomonadati; phylum Pseudomonadota; class Magnetococcia; order Magnetococcales; species Magnetococcales bacterium. The sequence continues at coordinate 18,011 of JADFZT010000049.1, forward strand.
TCTGGAAACCTTTGTGGGGCTCTCCCGGGAGGCGATCGAACAGGGAAAAGTTCTCCAGACCGAGGATCTCCTCCAGAGCCTCGACCGCCGGGCTGCGCTTTATGACAAGGCCGGGGAGGGGCACTATAATCTCATCTCCGCCTTTCACAAATCTCTTCGGGGTTCTGATGTGGATGCCAGCCTCTACTGGCTCTCCCGGATGCTCGCCGGGGGAGAGGATGGGCTCTATATCGCCCGGCGGATGGTGCGGTTTGCCAGTGAGGATATCGGCAACGCTGATCCCCAGGCCCTCACCCTCACCCTGGCTGCCAAGGAGACGTTCCATTTTTTGGGCCATCCGGAAGGGGAGCTGGCCTTGGCCCAGGCAGCGGTCTATCTGGCGACGGCTCCCAAGAGCAACAGCGTTTATATGGCTTTCAAGGCGGCGCAAAAGTGTGCGGCCAAAAGCGGCTCCCTCTCGCCCCCTGCCCATATATTGAATGCCCCCACCAAGCTTATGAAGGAGCTGGGCTATGGCAAGGGCTATCGCTATGCCCACGACCACGAAACAGGTTATGTTCGTCAGGACTATCTGCCTCCAGCCCTGGAAGAGACCCGCTTTTATGAGCCGGTCAATCGGGGGTTTGAGCGGGAGATCAGCCGTCGTCTGGACTATTGGCGCAAGCTGAAGGCCCAGGGAGAATAGTATGAACCATCTTCGCAAACCCCGGCATCGGGTATAAGGCAACCATGGCTGTCAGCATCGCACTGATTCTCCTGCTGGGACTTTTGGCGGATCATTTTTTTACCAAAATGAAAATTCCCGGGCTTCTGGGGATGCTCCTGGTGGGGATTGTGTGCGGCCCCTATGTGTTGGATATCCTGCAACCGGAGCTTTTGCGGGTGTCGGCGGATTTGAGAATGGTCGCGCTGGTGGTGATTCTCCTGAGAGCCGGGCTCAAACTGCGGCGGGACACCTTAAACCGGGTGGGAAAGAGTGCGATATTCATGGGGATGGGGCCGTCTCTCGCCGAAGGGGGGGTGGTGGCGCTTTTGGCTCCGTTTTTTTTCGAAGTCAGCTGGCTGGAAGCGGCCTTGCTGGGCTCAGCGGTGGCAGCGGTCTCCCCGGCGGTGGTGGTGCCTTCCATGCTGGGCTTCATGGAGCGGGAGGTGGGCGCCAAAAAGGGCGTGCCCACCCTGATCTTGAGTGGCGCTTCGGTGGATAACGTTTTTGTGATTGTGATCTTCTCCATCCTGCTGGGGCTTTTTACCGGGGGGGAGGGGGCGCCCCTCATGAAGCTGTTGGAGATTCCGGAATCGATCTTTGCCGGCATGGCCTTGGGCACCGCTGTGGGTCTGCTTCTGCATATGCTATTCAAGCATTTCCACCTGCGGGCCACCAAGATGACCATCACCGTGGTGGCGGTGTCGGTGCTTTTTACCTGGCTTGAAGGGCTGGTCAAACCCTGGCTTGCCCTCTCCGCCCTCATGGGGGTGATGACGGTGGGGTTTGTGCTGTTGGAAAAAGCCGAAGCCAAGGCCCACCTGATTTCCAATAAACTTTCCAAAGTGTGGATTTTTGCCGAGATTCTGCTTTTTGTGCTGGTGGGAGCCCAGGTCAACATTCATGTCATCTGGCAGGCGGGGCTTTTGGGAGCCGGGTTGATTTTTTTGGGGCTGGTGGGTCGCTCCATCGGGGTGTGGTTTTCGCTCCTGGGTAGCCACCTCAATACCCGTGAGCGGCAGTTTTGTGTGCTGGCTTATGTGCCCAAGGCGACGGTGCAGGCGGCGATTGGTGCGGTTCCCCTGGAAATGGGGGTCGCTTCGGGTGATATTATTCTGGCGGTGGCGGTGCTCTCCATCATTCTCACCGCACCTCTGGGGGCCATGGCGATTCATTTGACCGGGGATCGATGGTTGCAGGAACAGGAGCAAGTGCAGACGTAGGAGCAAGTGCAGGAGCCGTAGAGGTGAAGCTACCTGTTGTGAAGGCGTTATCCGATATTCCCTGACACTGTTTTATAATCGAAACAAGATTGGCTTAATCATGGCTATGTCCACCCTGCAACTGCTCGAAAAAGTCCCGTTCTTTGCGGGTCTCGGCCACAGCGACCGACAAAAGATTGCCGACCTGCCCCACGCCTTCATCCGTTTTGACAAGGGGGAATATATCCTTCGGGAAGGGGAGATGGGCAACGCCCTCTATATCATGATCAACGGTCAGGCGGATGTGTTTCAGGGTGAAAAGGTGATTTCCCGCATTGCCAATGGCCAGCTTTTTGGCGAGATGGGTTATCTCAACCCCGTCTCCCGCCGCCTGAACAATGTCGTCAGCTCCACGGACCAGGTGGTGGTGATGAAAATCACCGATAAATCGTTTCACCAGCTGGGCATTCCGGTCCGGGAAAAGATTCGCGATGAATTGATTCGCCTGCTGCTTTTCCGGGTGGAATGGAAAAACCGGGAAGCGCGGATGTATCAAAAAATCATCGATCTATCCCTCATTCTCCACCAGGAGGCCAGAGGGGATGACGGGAGCGATCCGGGGGGGGCATTCAGCGGGGATAACCGTCGCCGCAAAGAGCGCTATCCCTTTCAGGTTGAAACGAGTCTGTTTTTGTCGTCCCAGTCGGTTTCGGGCCGGTTGGGCAATATTTCCACCTATGGTGCGTTTATCGTCACGCCAACCCCCATGGGAGAGGCGTTGCTGAATCAATCCGGAAAGCTCTCATTCCAATCTGAACAGATGGGGGATGAGAAGGAATTTACCCTCTCTTGCCAGGTGGTGCGGGTGGATGATGATGGCTTTGCCGTGTTGTGGCGGGATTAGGGTGTTTTCTGCTGAGAGGCTGTTTGGTGATTGCGTCCTGCTTGCCGCAGCGGCGTTAAAATCGTGCTCAAATCCTCACGTACTGGAGTACGCTCCGGTTTTCCGCGCGATTTTGCCTTGCCGGGGCGGTGCAATCCACAATCACCAAACAGCCTCTGAGAGAGCCAGGGGTTTGAGCTTGTCAGCGATCCTGGTGCGATGATTCCCTGGCGGCTTTTGATCGGCTCCAGGGGAGAGCGTTTGGCTGCCCGGCATCTGAAGGGGCTTGGCTACCGGATTATCCAGGCCAACCACCGCTCCCAATCAGGGGAGTTGGATCTGGTGGCGGTGCAGGGGGATGTTTTGGTATTTTGTGAGGTCAAAACCCGATCTGGGGTGGATTCCGGGCATCCGGGCGAGGCGATCGATCATTTCAAGCGTCAGCAACTGCTGCGGGAGGCGGAAGTTTTTCTGCAAAGCCATCCCCAGTGGTCCCGGCACGCTTGTCGGTTTGATGCGGTCCTGCTACATCGAAATGGCAAGGCGTGGCGGGTAGAGGTCATAAGCGATGCCTTTCAACCTGGTTGGTAGGGATTGGCCGGTCTGTTGGATGCATGCTTGACCCCTTGAATGTTTGAATCCGAGAATACTTGAATCCGATCCAAGAGGATTTTTCATCATGTTCAGAAGCGCTTTAAAAGCGATTGCGGTTGTGGTTTCTCTTTCTACTCTCTCCGCTTGTGCCCCGGCTGTGATGGTGGGAGGGGGATTGTTGGGCACCAGTATGGTGGGAGAGCGGCGAAGCGCGGATGAATATGTCGAGGATAACTGGGTGGCCTGGCAGCTGCGGCGCTACTACGTGATGAGCGATATTGTCCGGGTGGCCAACGTCAATGTGTCGGTCTTTCGGGGCAAGGTGCTCCTGACCGGGGCAGCTGGCAGCCAGGAGGAGATCGACGAGGCGGTACGCATCGCCAAGGCGACCCGAGGGGTGCATGAGGTGGACTCGGAGCTGCGGGTGCAACACGAAACCGCCTTGGAGTTGGCCGAAGATGCTCTGATCAGCAACCGGGTCAAGGTGAAGCTTTTGGCTGATACCCGGGTTCGAGGGCTCGATATCAAGGTGGAAACCACCAAAGGGGTGGTCTATCTCACCGGACTTGCCCAAACCGTGGCCGAGCGTGACCAGGCGGTGGTGCTGGCCCGAGAGGTGCCGGGGGTGAAGGAGGTGGTCTCCTACATTGAGGTGAGCTATGGGACCTATCCGGTGGAGTCCCATGATTCGGTCATTCCCTGAGTCGCTTGCCCCCCCCCAATCGGCCCTGTCTGACATGACCAGCCGCTCTTCAGCCCTCCCGCCGCTGCCTGGGGGATTTTTGCAAAACCTGGCCCGGGCGCTGCCCCCGGGCCGGATTCTGGAGGGGAGCGCTGAGTTGGAATCCTATGCCTGGGACAATACCGGGCTGCGCTTTCCTCCCCAAGCCGTCATTTTGGCTGAAAACCGGGAGGAGGTCGCCACCACCCTGAAGCACTGCTCCGACGCCTCAGTACCGGTGATTCCCCGGGGGGCGGGTACCGGTAACGTGGGCGGCGTGTTGCCGGTGCAGGGAGGGGTGATTCTCTCCACCCAGCGGATGAACACCATCGTTGAAATAGCAGCTGAAGATCGCCTGGCGGTGGTGCAGCCGGGGGTGGTCAACGGCGACCTCCAAGCTGCTCTGGCCCCCCACGGACTTTTCTGGCCTCCCGATCCCTCCTCCTCTCGAAGTTGCACCATCGGCGGCAATATCGCCATGTGTGCCGCTGGTCCCCGGGCCGTGCGGCATGGGGTGACCCGGGATTGGGTGTTGGGTCTGGAAGCGGTCCTGGCTGATGGTCGTGTGATCCATACCGGGGGGCGCACCAGCAAGGGGGTGGTGGGATATGATCTGACCCGTCTGTTGATCGGCTCTGAAGGGACTCTGGGCGTGGTGACCGAAGCCACTCTGAAACTCTCGCCCATTCCCCGGGTGCGTCGTCTGGCCAGGGGGCTTTTTGCCTCGGTGGCTGACGCGACCCGCACGGTGTCTGCGTTGATGGCCAGCAATATCCCTCTGTGTGCCATCGAATTTCTCGACCCCGCCTCCTTGGACCTCTTGCGCCAGGATGGCCGGGTCGCCATTCCCCCGGAAGGGCAGGCGATGCTGCTCCTGGAAATGTGTGGCAGCCGCTCCGAGGTGGAAGAGGCTCTCCAAAAAGCCCGGGATCTCATCGAGCCTTTTAATCCTTTGGAGTGGCGTCACGCCCGGAGCGATCAAGAAGCGGCGCAAATTTGGGAAGCCCGCTACGTTCTTTCCCCCATCCTTAAAAAATTGGCCCCCCGGCGCATCAATGAGGATGTGGTGGTGCCGGTCTCCAGGCTGCCGGAGTTGATAGCTGGTCTCCAGGATATTTCCAGGGAGAGTGGATTACCTATTGTTAATTTTGGTCATGCGGGCAACGGCAACATTCACGTCAATCTCTTGGTGGACCCCAAGGATCCCCAGGTGATGGCCCAGGTTTCCCCGGCTCTTGATCGGGTGTTTCGTTTGGTGCTCGATCTGGATGGATCGCTCTCCGGGGAGCATGGGGTGGGCTCCCAAAAATTGCCTTATGTGGCTTGGGAGTTGGATGAGGGGGTGGTGGATCTCCATCGGCAGATAAAAAAAGTGTTCGATCCCAAAGGAATCATGAACCCCGGGAAGGTGTTTCCAGCTTGATGCCGGAGGAGATGGAAATGGTCCCTCTGGAGGCGACTGTCCAAAATAATCCGTAGCTGCTGATGGCCACCAGGAATGCCAAGGGTTTCACTGTGTTTTGAACGGATTTTTCCTCTGGAACAAGGAACCCATCGGCTCTGAATTCCGACTCCAGGCTGTTTTTCTTCCTCAATGGGCCAGCTTGCGCTCTTCTTTGACTTTTTGTTGAATTTGTTTGATAATAGCGGGTGGGATTGCCTGCAGGTCAGGATGTTTCTCGCTTTCAAGAGGGAAGCGCATACCCTTTCAGGGTAGAAGCGTTTTCAAGATGAAAGTGAAATGAAATCGGGCCAATGCCAATGTCTCCCGGTATCACTCGGGAGGAGATGGGGGGGAGTTGTCTGGAAGGGCGCTCAAAACGGCCCCCCGCTTTGGTAGGATGGAGAAATCAAATGGACAAAATAGGCAAAATTTCTGATATCAAACTACCCAAGGGCTATGTTCTTTCCGATGACGAGCCCTATATGAGTCCCAACCAGCGGGCCTTTTTCATGAGGCTGCTCAATGAGTGGAAAGTGCAACTGCTGGATGAGGCCGAAAAAACCGTTTCAGTGATGACTGAGGAAAAGGCTGTTTTTGCCGATCCCACTGATCGGGCTGCTTTGGAGACCGACCGCAACTTTGAACTGCGCACCCGGGATCGGGAACGCAAGCTCATCTCCAAAATTGATCGCACCATCGAAACGATCGAACAGGACGATTATGGTTACTGTGAGGATTGTGGCGTTGAAATAGGCCTGCAAAGACTTCAAGTGCGTCCGGTGACCGATCTGTGTGTCGGCTGTAAAACCCAGGAGGAGCAACAGGAAAAGGTCCATCGTTCTGAAGATGCGTCTACCTGATTTCCACCCTCATTGACCCCCACCAAATCTACCGGGTCCGGTCTGCTTGAACGATCCGGGTCCGGTTTGTGGATATTTATCGGATCCGATTTTTCAGTCAGTCGGAGCTGTTCTGAATCAGGCGGATCCAACCCTACCTTTTATCACGAGTAGGCACACTCTCCTCCCGGCCCCCCTCACCGATAAATTGGATGGCCTCTCCCCTTGAGGTGATGGTTTATGACGGATGCCAGGTCGTTACCGCCTGGGTCAGCTTGTCCGTCTCCCCTCTCGGAAAGAGCGCGCTGATCATCGCTGCCGCTGCGGCACCGCTCTTGGCAATCTCTGGTAGTTGATCCACCCCAATCCCGCCGATGGCCACCACTGGTAAAGGGCTCATCCGACAGATTTGCTCAAGCATGGACAATCCCCGAGGGGAGAGGGCGTCGGATTTGGCCCCCGCCTGATAGACCGGCCCATAACCAAAATAGTCTGCACCACTGCCGATGCCCCGGGTCAGCTCTTGTGGTGAATGGGTGGAAAGACCAATGATTTTGCCAGGCCCTAAAAGCTTCCGGCACACCTGGGGCGATAGATCCTCCTGCCCCACATGCACCCCGTCTGCATCCAGCGCCAAAGCCAAATCCACCCGATCATTGATGATCACCTTCAGGTTGGGAGAGTGGCTGCGTAATATCGACATCCAGGAAGCCATAAAGCGATAAGCCTCTCTGGCGGTGGTTTTGGCGCGGAGTTGCACCAGGGGAATGGGGAGTTCTCCCAGTTTTTGGGCGACGATCACCGGATCGATGCCGCCAGAGTCGAACCAACCGGCATCGAGAATGGGATAGATGCCACCAATGACGGCGGCAGAGGATGGGGCCAGGGGAGTGGGTTGAGCCGAATCGGTGGTATCCAGCTCCCCCGTAGCCGATGGTCGGGATCTGTCAGGCCCAGGGGGAGGGGTCATATAGCAGTTCTATCTCAAAATTGGACACTCTTCCCTGACTCGTCATCCCCGCGAATGCGGGGATCCAGGGAGCTGATGATTGCCCTCAAGGAAAAACCAAATCTTCAAGAAAGGCCGGTATTTTGCTGAAAGTGATGTAAGATTTGGAAAGGTTCGTGCCAGATACCCTGGATTCCCGCATTCGCGGGAATGACGGTAAAAGCGCAACGGCATATGTCCAATTCTTCATTCGAATTGCTATAGAGAGGCGAAAAACTCTTCATCTATCTGCTCGGAGTCGCCGATATTGAGTCCGATCAAGCGCCTCAGGTGGCTGAAACTCTCCACATCCATCTCTTTAAAGCGGATAGCCGCGCCCCGTTCGCCTTCAGCCCACAGCACCTCACCGCGAATCACCAGAGAAAAATCTCCCAAAGGCATGGTGCCGCTGACCATATCCCCCACCGGTGGCAGGGTTTCAGCATGAAAGAGCATTCCCTTGAGGCTGACATCGTTGAAGGCTCCCGGATAGCTTCGGTCTTTGGAATCTTTCAGGGTGAGTTGGTGCTGAAAGGTGACCCGGGAAAACTTTCGGCGCTCGTGGGGACCGTCGTCCCGCTGTCGTTTTTTCCTGCTCATACATGTTCCTCAAAAGAGGTAATGATTCCCTGTGCCTGACCTTGGGAGAGGCGGGCACCATATTGTGTGACTAACAAGGATGAAGCCTCAATGGCCAATTTTCCCGCATTTTCGAAAGAAAATCCATTGGAAACGGCATAGAGAAAGGCCCCGGCAAAGGCATCCCCGGCACCATTGGTATCGATGGCGGTCACAGAGCGTCCTGGCAGATTGAGGCTGTTTTGGCCATCGAAAAGAGCCGCCCCTTGTGCGCCCAGGGTAATGACCTGGGCTTTTGCATGCTTTTTCAGTGCTTCCCGGGCTTCATCCGGGTCGTTACAGCCGGAAAAGTTGATCGCCTCCTGGGCGTTGCAGAAGAGCAGATCCACCCCTTCTCCAACCATTTCCATGAGCCCATCCCGAAAAAATTTGACGATGTTGGGGTCGGAAAAAGTCAGGGCGATTTTGACGCCATGCTGACGCGCCAGTCTGGCCGCTTCCAGAGCCGCCAGCCGGGTGGCGTCCGCTGTGACCAGATAACCCTCAATATAGAGATATTGGGAATTTTTAAGGGTGGATTCCACCAGGTCGTCCGTGGAAAAGGTTTCGGATATGCCCAGATGGGTACACATGGTGCGTTCTGCATCGGGGGTGATGAAAACCAGGCAGCGCCCGGTTACCCCTGGGGAAAGGTGGGCGGCCAGTTCGTTATCCACGCCATTTTTCAGCATGTCTTCCGCAAAAAAACGCCCGGCCTCATCATCGGCTACTTTACAGGAGTGAAACCCCCGGCCACCAAACTGGGCGACACCAATCACCGTGTTGGCAGCGGATCCACCGCAGGAACGTTTTTGCTCGTAGCCCTGGGCAGCCGCCAGTAGTTCTTCCTGCCGGGCTTGATCCACCAGGGCCATGGTGCCCTTTTCCAGCTTCATCTCAGTGAGGAATTGATCCGGCACCACCAGTTCCGTATCCACCAGGGCGTGTCCGATTCCGTAGACGTCATGATTTTTCATTGCTGGTCTATTCCTACTTGTGCCGCATCGGTGAGAGGGGAGCATCCTTCAGACGTGCCAAAAGCGGGGCGTGCAGGGGGCCGTTGCTGGCCAATACCGTGCGTACCCGGATATCCTCCCGGTTGAAGAGAAAGGGTTCCCCCTCCCGGTTGGTCACCTGACCGCCAGCTTCCTTGACCAGGAGTTCGCCTGCACAAAAATCCCACTCGCTTTTGGGTGCCAGGGTGAATGTCATGTCGAAGCGGCCTACCGCCACCAGGGCGAGCTTATAGGCGATGGAGCCCATGGTGGTGATAACGAACTCTTTTTTAAAATCGTCCCACTCACCCCGTTTGGTTTCGGAGTTGGAGGCCAGGCAGGTGGCTCCGGAAAGATCCTTCCGGGGGGAGGTGCTGACGGGCTGACCATTGAGTTGGACGCCTTGGCCTTGGGCTGCGGTGAAGAGTTCGTCTGCGGCGGGATTATAGACACAGCCAGCAATGGTTTTGCCATCTTCAACCAATCCGACTGAAACGGCAAACTGGGGCAGTCCCATGATAAACTCTTTGGTGCCGTCGATGGGATCCACCACCCAGGCCCGCTTACGGGTGAGGCGATTCAGGTCGTCGGCGGTTTCTTCGGAAAGCCAGCCATAGTCGGGCCGGGCGGCGAGCAGGGTTTCCCGTAGGATGGTGTCGGCTTCCAGATCGGCTTGTGTGAGGGGATTGTCTGCACTTTTTTCCCGCACGTTGGCAGCTGAGGAGACTTGTTTCCCGGGACGATGGTAACGCATGGTGGCGGCACCGGCCCGTTTGGCCGCGTCTACCATGAGGGATAGATCTGATTCCAGGGTGTTCATGATTTGAAAAGATTCTCCTTCTACTGTCAAGATTCGTTACGGGTGGCGTCAATTTACTCTTTTTTAGTGGTTTTGTCAGCCTTTTTTGCTGAAAAATTTAAGGTTTGACGGACGTTTTGACACCCATTTTCTGGGGAGGTTCGAAACCGGATGACAAAAAAGGCCCATACAGGGGGGAAGGGGGGTGACCGGGAGGGATTGACCACCGTTGCCACGCTGCTTCTGGCAAGTGGGGTGAAGCCTGAAAATGGTTTGCGTTTGGCGGAGTTGGGGGCAGGGTCGGCCGAAGCGGCCATCAGGGTGGCCAAACGTCTCCCCCAAAGCCGGATCGATTGCCTGGAGCGGCAACCCCCCCTGTATGAAATGGCCCGTGAGCGCATTGATCAGGAAGGTCTTGGGGATCGGGTCAGAATTTTTTTGGGGGATGTACGTGCCCCTCCTGCCGGGATGCGTCGGGAAAGCTATGATCAGGTGTTTTGTAACCCCCCTTTTTTTAAGGTGGGTGAGGGGCGCCTCCCTCCTGATCCCATTCGAGCCCACGCCCGCTTTGAACTCTCCGGCACCCTCCATGATTTTATCCGCTGTGGGGCATCTCTTCTCAAAACCGGCGGTCGGTTTCATCTGGTACATCTCCCCAGACGCCGCCAGGCGCTTTTAACCTGCCTCACCTCTGTGGGCCTCACCCCTGACCGATTGACCCCGGTGGCCCATGCTTCCGGCAGGCTTCCCTTTTTGGATTTGGTGCGTGGCTGCAAGGGTGGAGAGGCTCCGTTGCGTTTGGATCCAATCCATTTGTTGGGGGATATGGAAGAGGCTGCCATGGATACGTTTTTTTAGCCAATCCATGGAATTAGAATGCAATTGTTGCTTGTTTATATAATAATGAAGGCTTTATCGGACAGGCAGACAAGAGATCACTGTCAGGCTTCTTTTCGATTCCCCGTGATCGATCTGCCATCCCCGCTGGGGAAACCGTCATGAATCGGTATTTTGTTGTTGCCGCACTCCTCTGGACCGCTCTTGTGGGCGGTTCTTTAGCCTGGAATATTTTTAACGCCCAGCAACAAACCTTCGAAACCGTCAATTTTGCGGCCCGGGCTCATTTTCAAAAAGATACCGCTTTTCGTTTTTGGGGAGCCTCCCATGGCGGCGTCTATGTGCCGATCACCGAGCGCACCCCACCCAACCCCAGTCTCTCTCACATCCCCGAACGGGATATCGAAACCCCTTCCGGCCGCAAACTCACTCTGATGAATCCCGCTTACATGCTGCGGCAGTTGATGAGCGAGTATGCCGGGCTCTATGGGGCTCGGGGGCGGATTACCAGCCTGAAACCCCTCAATCCCATCAATGCGCCGGACCCTTGGGAAACCAAAGCCCTCAAGGCTTTTGAAGAGGGGGTGGAGGAGGTGTTGGAAGTGACCACCAAGGATGGCGCCCCCCACTTGCGTCTCATGCGCCCGATGAGCACCAAAAAAATCTGCCTCAAATGCCATAGCCATCAGGGCTACGAAATGGGGGATATTCGGGGAGGAGTCGGGGTTTATGTCCCCATGGCTCCCTATCTGGAAATCGAAAAAAATGCCATTCATGTCATGCTCTGGTCCCATGGCCTCTTTTGGCTTTTGGGGCTTGCCGGTATTGCCTACGGCTCCCTCCGTCGGCAGCAACGATTGGAAGAGCAGCATCAAGCCCGGGAAGCTCTCACCCAGGTCAACCGTAACCTGACCAAAAGTGAAAAAAAATATCGCTCCATTATAGCGACCACCGCAGAAGGTTTTTGGTTGTTCTCCTTGGAAAATTTTCGGATTCAGGAAGTCAACGATGCCATCTGTCACATGCTGGGGTATGGGCGGAGCGAGATCGTGGGCCGAAGGCCTCCCGACTTTGCCCATCCAGAAAATTTGCCCGCCATGCAGGCGATGGAAAAATCAATTCTTGATACCGACGAGCGGAAATTCAATACGGTTTTTTTGGCCAAGGATGGCAGCCATATTCACGCCCAGGTCCATTGCACCACGGTGCGTGACGAGCAGGGGCGACCAGAGGTGGCCTTTGCCTTTATTACCAATGTTTCAGACCATAAAATATTGGAAAGTCGGCTTCGTCAGGCCAAGGAAGAGGCTGAAACCGCCAATCAGGCCAAATCCGCCTTTTTGGCCCATATGAGCCATGAAATCCGCACCCCGTTAAACTCCATTCTGGGTATGAATGAATTGCTGCTGGAGAGCGAAGTCACCTCCCGTCAGCGCCACTATCTGGAAACTTCCTGCAAGGCCAGTGAAACGTTACTTTCAGTGGTGAACGATATTCTCGATCTCTCCAAAATCGAGGCGGGCCAGCTGGATCTGGAGGCAACCACCTTCGACCTGCCCAATCTGCTCTCTGAAACCACTGAAATTTTAAGTCTGAAAGCCCAGGATAAGGGCCTCCGGCTGGTTCATGAAGTGGATTATCAACTCCCCCAATGGATCTCCGGAGATCCGGGGCGGCTGCGTCAGGTGCTCCTCAATCTGCTTGGTAATGCCATCAAGTTTACCGATGCCGGTGAGGTGGTGGTCTTGGTCAAACCCATGCAGGAGAGCGATATCCAGTTTTCTGTGGCTGATACCGGTATCGGGATTCCTGCGGCCAAACAGGAAGCCATTTTTCAACCGTTTAATCAGGTGGACTCCTCCACCACCCGTCAATTTGGCGGGACCGGATTGGGGCTCACCATCTGCCGTCGTCTGATCCAAAACATGGGGGGGGATATTTGGGTCGAAAGCCGGGCGGGCGAGGGCAGTGTTTTTTATTTTACCATTCCTCTGGTCCAGGGAACCCCACAGCCTGCAAGCCTTTCCCGGGGGCGTGCTGGAAATGGAAACGCCTCGCTTCAGGGAGAGATGGCAGCGGCTCAGGCGAGGGGGCTGGCTATCCTGTTGGCTGAAGATGCTGTGGATAACCGGATTTTGATTCAGGCCTTTTTGGGTAAAAGCAGTCATACCCTGGAGATGGCGGAGGATGGGCTGGAGGCACTGAAAAAAGCCCAATCGGGCCACTATGACCTGATCCTGATGGATATTCAGATGCCTGGTATGGATGGCTATGAGGCGACCCGAAAAATCCGGGCGTGGGAAAAGCAGCAGGAGTTGGAGCCAACCCCCATCATCGCCTTGACCGCCCACGCCATGAAGGAAGCCGTCAAGGAGGCTCAGGCCTCGGGGTGTGACTATTTTCTTTCCAAACCCATCAAAAAAAGCCGCCTGCTGGAGGTTCTCGATCAGTTTGCCCGAGGAGAGAATCCCCCCCAGTGGCACAGTCACAGTCGTGGGCAGATGAGCTGAATTTGGCCCAAGCTCTGTTTTTGACCGGTTGTGGTGATCAGGAAGCTTATCGAGAGAGCTGTTCCAGGGGATTGATTTTTTTCTTGCCCGGGGTGGGGATCTCTTTGATGTGATAGCCGACCTGATCCTGCAGGTCCGCCAGGTTGAGCCATTTACCGTGGGTTACGCGCTTGCCGGTCTGGTCCATCACCACCCGGATGATGGGGTGGAGCAGGTGGCGGCCATTGTTGCTGATCACCATGCCGATCAGGTTGTTTTTCAGGCGAACCAGGGTACCGATGGGATAGACCCCGATGCATTTGACAAACTGTTGGGTCAATTTGGGGTCGTAGGCCTGTTTTCCCCAGGACATAATTCGCTTGAGAGCGGTGTGGGCATCAAGCTTGGGCCGGTAGGGGCGTTGGGAGGTGATGGCTTCGAAGGTGTCTACCAGTGTGGCGGCCTGCCCCTCCCGGTTGATGGTTTGGCCGGTCAGTTTGCGGGGATATCCGCTGCCATCCCAGCGTTCGTGGTGCTGCGCTGCGATGCGCAGTTCCAACTCCGTAATGCCCGGGATGGATTCGAGTTGTTGCAGGGTGGCCTCTACGTGGCTTTGAACCAGCTTTCTTTCCGGGGGAGTGAGGAGCCCTTTTTTGGCTATAATATTGGGGGGAATTTTGGCCATGCCCAGGTCGTGGAGCATGCCGGCTGTGCCGACAGTCGCGAGTTTGTCCCCCCGGAATCCCAGGGTTTTGAAAAACACCATGAGCAGGCAGCTCATGTTGACGGAGTGGGAAAAGAGGTGGTTGCCTTTGTTTTTCAGCATTGCCAACCCCACCAGGGCCTGCTCCTGGCGCATGACGGAATCCCGCAGATGGTTGACCGCATCCTTGACGGCTACCCGATCCACCTTGCCCCCGGTTTGAACGGCTTCCAGCGCCTTGGCGACAATTTCGTTGGCTTTGGTCTGGAGGTTTTCGGCGTGGGCGAGTTCTTTGGTGAAGGCTTCTTCAGAAAAAGGTTCTGAGGAGGGCTCGTCCGGCAGGATTTCCTCTTCCTCTTCCTCCTCATCATCCTCTTCCAAAGCCGCCAGCTGAGCTTCCAGAGCGGCTTCCACATCTTTGGCGGTGGAAGCGCCGCCATAGGCTTCCTTGTCGCCAGCTTGAATGAAGAGTTCTTTGATGCCTTTGGATTTGAGGCCGGATATTTCTGTTTGATTTTTGATGGTACGGCTGAAAAATTGGCCTGTTTCTTTGGGCCAGTTACCCACGAAGCTTTGGATGACCATTCCGGGCTTGAGTTGGTCGATGGAGATTTTTTTGATCATTGAGCAGGCTCACGCAGGTACGGTTTGGATGAAGATGAATTTTTAAATCCGCGCATTTGCTGGTTGAATTGAGCTGACGTTCAAACACGCACATTTAAGTCGAATCATTCTAACGTAAGTGAGGGGTGATCTCCAACCTCATTTACATCCATTAACACGATCTCTCCCCCTTTTCTTGTTCTTCTTCCGTGCGTTTGCGGATGAGGCGTTTGAGGGACATTTTCAGCAGCACCGCCTTGAGGGGGGGGTGGGGAATTTTTTCCACCAGTTTTTGTGCTGCCGCGATCTCATAGGGGAGGGCTTCGGGGAGCGGGGGAGGGGGCTTTTTGCGGGTGATTTTGAGGCGGGAGGTGAGGGTTCCGGTTTGAAAGCGAATATCCTTGATGCGGTGTTTGGCATCCAGGCTGTTGAGCTTTTGCAGGAGTTGGGGCTTCAGGAAGGAGAGCTGTGTTGCCCAGGCGGGGGAGTCCACCCGGATGGTGAGGGTGCCTTCCTTGAGGCGGGTGGGCTCGGTGTGGCTAGCCAGTGTTGCCCCCACGGCTTCTCGCCAGGGCTTCCAGATTTTCATGGCGCGATTGCGGGGGTTGTCGAGAAATCTTCCCGCAACCGCTTCGATCAACGATCCCACCGCCACAGGCTTGCCGGATTTGCGTTTTTTGGCCATGCCTGGATGATTCCCCCAAATCCCCTGCCCGTCAAGCAAATCCCGCCTGTTTGGTGCATCCCGGCTCCTTGATTCCCTCTTTTTTCAGCTATTTTTCCCAGCCGCCCCCTTTTTTTGGCTGCAATTGGTTCCTGAAAACAAGCATGATATAAACAAACATCATCCCAGCGGTTTATTTCATGACGGTGATTTATGTCCCAATTTCTTAAAAACGCCCCCATTCTCTGCATCGATGTGGCGGGCTTTACCAAGCTCGGATCCATCCCCAAGCAACGGCTGCTGATTGAGCGGCTGCAAGGGATCGTGACGGAATCCGCCCGGTTTTTCATGGCCTATGGCAACGTCTGGAAAAAGTGGCGGCGGCATGGCACCGGGGATGGTTATTATTTTATGCTGGATAATCTGCCCCCGGCGGTGGCGCTGAAATATGCCGATAACGTCGCCCGTGGGGTGGAAGCCCATCACCGGGAGCATGGGGAGAGCTTGCCGATTCAGCTGCGTATGGTGCTGATGTTTGGCGATGTGGAGCTGGTGGAGGATCAATATTTGGGGGATCCCCTCTCCGATGGCGAACGTTTTTTAAGCTATCCCCCTTTGAAGGATCTCCTGGCCACCTCTGAACAATCCAGCGTGCTCATTCTTTCCGATCTGTTCTACACCCAGTGGCGTTTGGATCCGGCGCGTAATGATCCCGAACTGGCTGTGGGGGATCCAAAATGGCAGCTTTTTTCCTTTGCCGACAAGCACGACAAACCGCACCAAGGCTATGTACCAGCCCCCGGCTTTCCGGAAACAGTCCCCTCACCAGACGCTGAACCCGAGCCACCTCCCCAGCTGCGGGTGTTGATCCTGCTCGGTCATTTTTTGGAGGAGCCGCTGCCGGAAGCGGTTCATAGCGCCCGATCCATGGTGAATGGTTGGCTGGCTTCGGGTTTGAACGTGGAGATTCGGGTGGAGCAGGCTTCTCTTGCAGCTCTCAAGCGGGAGGCGGGGCAGGGGATTGATCTACTCATTTTTTATGGCCATGGGGATGCTGGGGGGCGGCTTTTGTTCAAGGAAGGGGGGCTGGATTATGCCCGGCTCAAGGTGGGGGATCTGTGGGATAATTTATCCGCCGCTTTCATATTTGCCTGCCACGGCGCCACCTTTGCCCGGGAGCTGCCCTCCCCGTGGTTGGCTTTTACCGACACCATCTGGCGGAGCGCCCCAAGGGGGTTCATGCAGGCGCTGATCCGCCACTTGCCAGGCAACACCCTCTCCCAGGCGATAGATCAGGCCAAGGCATCGACTGAGGAGTTTATGGCGTCAAAATTCCCGGAGCTGCTCACCACCTCCACCCCCGATCCGGAGCTGCCCCCAATTTCAGCAGGAACGCCCACCCTGACCCGCCTCTCCCCGGGGCTCGCCACGGATCGGGTGGAGATGGATTATTATACGGTCTATTCCGAACGGGTCGATTATCCCGAGCATGACCCTTTCGTGGGGCGGATCGAAGCGTTGGAGACCTTGCTCAAAATTCCGGAGCTGGATGGGGATGATGATCCCCAGCGGGCGGTGTGGGTGAGTGGGGATGCCGGGTTGGGCAAGTCCGCCCTGCTGCGTCAGTTGGCTTTTATGGCGCGGGATATGGTGTTTCACGAAGCGGATCAGCCCCTGCACCTTTTCCAGATGAACTGCTGGTCCTACACCAACGCCGAAGATCTGGAGCGCCAGATTCGAAAAAAAATCAGCCCCTTCTATGGCTTGGAAAAACCAGCCCACGCCTTACCCGCCCTCTTCAACCACCTGGCCGCCACCCCCCACGCCCGGCACCTGTGGATTTTGGATGATCTCACCTATCTTTCGGTGAAGCTGGATGGCACCAGTGAGGCACAAAAGTTGGTGACGCGGATTTTGCAGGGGGCGGCTGGGGCGGGGGTGGTGTTGCAGCTGGTGGTGAGCGCCAGACGCCCCGGAAGTAAACGATGGCCCGCCATTCCCCTGGGTCCATTGAGCCCCCATGAAGCCCAGGTGCTGGCACAAAACGTCATGAACCGGCTCTACGAATCCCCCCCCGATGAACCCGTTGAAGAGCTGCTCATGGGGGCGGAGCGTATTTTCCAATTTGTCCGGGGTTCTACCGCCCTCTATAAACGCGCCCTCTTTTTGGCCGCTGAAAATGGCATGGGCTTTCGGGAGCTGGCGGAGCGGCTGGAAACAGATGGTGATTTGGATCAGCAGTCCATCCATGAGCTGGCGGTTGCCATGGCCCGCTTTGAGGTGGAGCAGCTGAAGGAGCTGGAATCCCGCCACGGCTTTGCCTACCGCCACTTCATGGGGCTCTGCTACTCCCTCATGACCCGTACCGCTGGATTCAGCGAAGAGGAGCTGAAAACCTGGTTTGGCGATCATTTCCAAGTCCCCGGATCCCGGGTCACATGGCAGATCGGCTGCAAAAACGGCCTCCGCCTGTTAACCCGACTGGGTTTTTTAAGCTTGCAGCGGGATGGGGAGCAAAAAGGCCGCTACATCATGCCCCCCAACCAACGCCTCCCCCTCCGCTCCCTCCAGGATCCGGAAGCAACCCTCCCCGAACAAAAAATCCCCCTGCGTGGGGTAAGGGAGCGGGTTTCATTGGCTTTGGAGCGTGCAAAATCTGTTGGATTTGCAGCTGCCGGGGATTTTCAGGCTCTCGTTCAAGATTATAAAGACAATCTTCACGAGAGTGAGGCCGCTGGGGCGGTGTTTCAGGGGATGTTGGTTCAAGCCGAGTTGGAGTGGAAATATAAAAGGCCGGAGGCTGGAATCTCCATCTATGATGAAATCGTTGCCCTTTTTTATCAACACCGTAACCACTACCCATCCACAGAGGTGGTTGCTTCGGAGCCAGTGGCGAAGGCGCTTGTCAACAAGGGTGTTCGATTGGGCCAGTTGGGA